>JALVES010000124.1 GCA_027030635.1 Saprospiraceae bacterium
GTAGCTTTTTTTACTTGTGTTATTTTAAGTTTTTTCGTTGTTGTATATGTTTTAACTTTAATTCAAAAAAATCTATTGAGATGCCGAAAAGACGCTGCCTTGTGCCGGCTGAGCGTGGGCGGCAAAGTGCGCAGGCTGGTCGAAGCATTTGCCGAAAGGCTTGCCTTGAGCATTTGCCGAAAGGCTTGCCTTGAGCAGTCGGCTGAGCGCGGGCGGCCAAGCGCGTAAGCCAGTCGAAGCATCTGCCGAAAGGCTTGCCTTGAGCATTTGCCGAAAGGCTTGCCTTGAGCAGTCGGCTGAGCGCGGGCGGCCAAGCGCGTAAGCCAGTCGAAGCATTTGCCGAAAGGCTTGCCTTGAGCCCTGCCGAAAGGCTTGCCTTGAGCCCTGCCGAAAGGCTTGCCTTGAGCAGTCGGCTGAGCGCGGGCGGCCAAGCGCGTAAGCCAGTCGAAGCATTTGCCGAAAGGCTTGCCTTGAGCATTTGCCGAAAGGCTTGCCTTGAGCATTTGCCGAAAGGCAGATCTCTCCCCCCTATGACGCAGCCGGTTTCTTGTACAGGGAGACGACAATTCCGATGGCAAGCATGAGGACGATGAAGCCGAGCGAAAAGGGTACCGGAATCTCTATGAAGTCGTGTGCCAGCATTTTCAGGGCGATGAAAGCGAGGACTCCGATGAGGCTGTACTCTAAATACTCGAAGCGGTCGAGCATGGAGTTGAGGACGAAGAAGAGCGCCCTCAGGCCGAGGATGGCGAAGATGTTGGAGGTATAGACAATGAAGGGGTCGGTGGTGAAGGCGAAGATGGCGGGGATGGAGTCGAAGGCGAAAATGATGTCGGTGCTTTCGATGACGAGCAGGCAGATAAAGAGGGGGGTGGCGGTGAGGTATTTCTTTTTGCGCACGAAAAAGCGGTCGCCGTGTAGTTCGTGCGTAACGGGGAAGAGCCGTTTGAAGAACTTGACGACGGGATTGCGTTTAGGGTCAATTTCCGTGTCTTTGAGGCGGATCATTTTGTACACTGAATACAGGAGTATGACGCCAAAAACGTAGATTAACCATTCGAAGCGATGGATGAGGAAGAGACCGCCACCGATCATCAGGCCGCGGAAGATGAGGGCGCCGAGGATGCCCCAGAAGAGCACTTCGTGGCGATATTTTCCCGGGATTTGGAAGTAATTGAAGACCAGTGCCATGACGAAAATGTTGTCGAGGCTGAGGGATTTTTCGATGAGGTAGGCAGTGAGATAGGTGAGCATGGCCTCTGCGCCTGTGTGCGCTTCGAAATCGCCGACACCCAGGCCGTCCCAATGATTTTCATAGACCAGATAGACGATGCCGGAGAAGGCCAGTCCTATGCTGATCCAGAGCAGAGACCAGCCCAGAGCTTCTCTACCACCGATGGCATGAGCCCGGCGATGGAAGACGCCGAGGTCGAGGGCCATCAATAAGCCTATCAGTACAATAAAAGTTATCCAGGCAGCAACATGCATTTTGCTGAGATTAAAAAAGCGCAGCACTTTGGGGGTGCTGCGCCTGGCGATTTATTGTAGAAGAGCCGGGTTGATACCCATGCCGGAGAAACCGCCATCGTGATAGAGGTTTTGCATGGTAACCATCCGGGTGTAATCAGAGAACAAGACGGCGCAGAAGCGGGCACAGTCTTCGGCAGAGGCATTGCCGAGGGGGGACATTTTCTCTGCATAGCTGAAAAAGTCGTCAAAGCCCTTGACGCCGCTGCCGGCGGTGGTTACGGTTGGGGATTGGGAAACTGTGTTGACGCGTACTTTTTTGCGTTGCCCGAAGTGATAGCCGAAGCTGCGTGCAAAGGATTCGAGCAGGGCTTTGGCGTCGGCCATTTCGTTGTAGTCGGGGAATACGCGCTGGGCGGCGATGTAGCTCAGCGCTACGATGGAGCCCCATTCATTCATGGCATCTTGCTTCCAGAGCGTTTGCATGACGCGGTGAAAAGAGATGGCAGAAATGTCCAGGGTTTTATGCATCCAGTCGTGATTCAGGTCTGTATATTCGCGCTTTTTGCGCATGTTGAGTGACATCCCAATGGAGTGGAGTACAAAGTCCAGGCTTCCGCCAAAATGCGCTACTGACTCGCTTACGAGTTTTTCCAAATCTTCCATGCTTGTGGCATCTGCAGGGATGACGGGAGCATCAATTTTTTCGGCCAATTCATGGATTTTGCCGAAGCGCATGGCCACGGGCGCATTGGTCAGAACGATTTGTGCGCCTTCGGCAGCACATTGCTCGGCAACTTTCCAGGCAATGGATTGCTCATCTAAAGCTCCAAAGATAATACCCTTCTTGCCTTGAAGTAACTTATGGTTCATAGGTCTTTACGGTTGGTTTGAACGACAAAGATAGGGTTTCCCCTGCTTTTCATTATATTTGCTGCCTACACCAAAAAAATCAATTATGAAACGCAGCATCATTGCGGGGATCGGTAAGTACATTCCCGAGCACGTAGAGACCAATGACGACCTTTCTCAGGTCATGGAGACTTCCGATGCGTGGATACAGGAGCGCACGGGCATTAAAGAGCGGCATTTTGCCGATAAGCACAAGGACACCCCCGCAAGTATGGGCGCCAAGGCTGCGGAAATAGCTATTGAGCGGGCGGGTATTTCTAAGGAAGATGTAGATTTCATCATCTTTGCAACGCTTAGCCCGGATTATTACTTCCCCGGCAGTGGCGTTTTGATGCAACGGGAACTGGGAATCACTCATACTGAAATAGGCGCCCTGGATATTCGCACCCAATGCACGGGTTTTATCTATGGCCTGACAGTGGCCGATCAGTTTATCCGCACGGGGATGTACAAGAATATTTTGCTGGTAGGGGCTGAAAAACACTCTATGGGATTGGATTTTACCACGCGGGGACGCAATGTAAGTGTGATTTTTGGCGATGGTGCCGGGGCTGTTGTCCTTCAGCCTGTCGAAGATGAAAGTCGCGGCATTCTTGCTTCTTCCTTGCATTCCGATGGTACCCATGCGGAGATTCTGGCTATGATCAACCCGGGTTCGCATGGAGGGTATCACCATGAGAAATTAGGACTGGAAGCGGATTTTGGGTTTTCAGAAAATCGCTACGAGCCTATTTTTGTTACTCAGAAGATGTTGGATACAGCCCAGCTTTTTCCATATATGGATGGGCCTACGGTCTTTAAAATTGCGGTGCAGAAATTCCCGGCAGCCATCATGGAAGTGCTGGAAAAGGCAGGCAAGAGACCGGATGAACTCGACCTGCTGGTGCCCCATCAGGCGAATTTGCGCATCAGCCAGTTTGTTGCCAGGCGCCTCGGTCTGAAAGAAGAGCAGGTGTATAACAACATCCAGCGTTATGGCAATACCACGGCGGCCAGCATTCCCATCGCTCTTTGCGAAGCCTGGGAAGAGGGCCGCGTCAAAGAAGGCGATTTGGTTTGCCTCGCAGCCTTTGGCAGTGGCTTTACCTGGGGAGCAAATTTGATGAGATGGTGATTGGGGTTTGAGAAAGCCGGAATGCCTGCCGGGCTGTCTGAAGGGGGCGCGGCGTGTTTTTTGGATTTTGTAATTGATTGATAGTCAGTGAGTTATGCGTTTTGTGTGCTGAAAAAGAGGCTATTTTGGGGTTCTTGAAGTCCGGATTATTTTTTTGTACTGGTATGGGTGGCACAGCTAAGTTTGTGATGTGTCCGAAAATTATGGATGCTTAGCGAATTGGATGTGTATCACCATTAAATGCTACAAGTATGAAAAATCGGGATTTCTACATTTTGCCGGAAGATCAGTTGTCTGACATTTTAAAAGAGATGGATGTCCTCTTTGAAGAATTTGAGCAGATGCCTCCGGAGCAGCAAACAGACTTGCTGATCAAAGCCATGTTGCTTTTAGATGAGAAGGACATCGTTTTTTCAGATGAGGAGCAAACTGAAGATTGGGAGGAAGATGCTGAGTGAGCGCCTTACCCGGCCTTTCTCTTTTTCTTCTTCAGGATGTCGAGCACGATTTCCCAGAGCGTTTCAAAGGGGATGAGCTCGATTTCAAAGGGCTGGTCGGCCAGTTCTAAGGGGTGTTGGCGGAGTTCGTCCAGCCAT
>JALVES010000125.1 GCA_027030635.1 Saprospiraceae bacterium
TTACGGGTACGGGCATTCACCTTGTGAGTAAGGAGCTGCCTTTGTACGACAGCTACATGCTCAGCGACTTACAGGGCCGTACACTGTTGCGCGGGCATTTGCCGGAGGGCGATGCCCGGAGCTATGACCTGGCCTTACCTGACGGGCTGGGCAGAGGCATGTATCTCGTAACTTTACAAAGCAAATGGGGCCTGCGCACGACGAAGGTGGTCGTGGAATGAGCGCTTGCCCTGTGTGCAGTAAGTCTTAAGTACAAAGTCTGCAGAAGATGACCTGAGTGGGGCGTTGCCCTTGCTCCGGAGCTTTCTGTATGGTCTTTTGCATCGCTTAGAAAGAGCTGTCCGGTCTGCAGGGGATGGGCCTTGTGCCCTTCCTGTGCAGGCCCGGGCAGCTCTTTGTGTTTTGGGAGATGCGTTTGGGCTCCAGTTGCTGCTTTGAAGTAAATAACATGGCTATTTGTGTTTTTTTGCTTTTTTTGAGGAGGGGTTTTGTACATTTTGGGTGGTGAAATTCAGGCGATGTCGAAGTTTTTTGGCGTCGTTTTTTTTGTGTTGGAGAAGCGAAATGTGTTTTTACTGTTTGCTACAGACATGTCATGTCTTATAGACATGACATGTCTCGCGCGCGCGCGTCCGCGCCCCCGCGCACACGCACGCGCGCGCATGCGCACCCCCACACGCCCCCACGCGCGCGCCCCCTCCCACGTAAACACTCCCCACAACTGTCCTTTTTTGGAAAAGACGGTTGCTTCATCTTTGCCCTTGAAGAACCGACAGTGGCATGTTCAATCTTTTACCGGAGCTGCCTGTGTTTTTTTCTTCAAATTGGATGCTTAAAACTTAAAACTATGAAAACTCTTGTTTATACTTTCCTGATTGGCCTGTTGTCTTGTGGCTTCTCGCAGCAGTTGCGGGCTTTTTCGGCCATCCCGGATTCCCTGCAGTTGAATGCCTGGTTGGAGGATGCAGAGCGGCAGTACCTCAGTCTGCGCGATGAATACCAGCGGAAAATCACCCTGCTCGCTTATGAACTGGAGCTCACAGACAAATCCCTGGAAAAGGCTGCGAGCATGGGCGAGCGCCTGCAGTTGATCGAGCAGCGGATGAGGCTCGACCGGCAATTGCAAATGTTGGTTGCTATCGAAGAACTGGACCTGCTCAAGATACGCTATCGCAAAGGCATTGACCTGATCAAACTGCTGTATGAAAAAATCCTGGCCTTAGACCATCACTTCTCGGGCATGAAGGTCTATCAAAACATCAGCGTGCTGTCGAACCCCAACAGCTATCCCGAGTTTCGCGAAGTGCGCAGCTTGTTGGAGCAGCGGCTGAAAAAGCGCAACCTGCTGCAATTGCCTCCGCTCCTCGAGAGCAATCCTTACCTCTCGGCCACTTTTTCCCTCGTGTCTGCCATGCTGGGAGATGCCGAACCCAAAGACCGCAGCAAAGAACTGGAGCGGATATCCTGCATCCTCGACTTCACCGTGAGCATGAATGCCGACCTGGATGTCATCCGCAATGAAACCAGGTTTCTCTTTGATGCCAACCGCCAGTTGAAGCTCGATTGCGAACGCCTCTTCGACGACTATGTGAAAGTGATCGGCTACTTTGTGCCGCTCTCTACCTGCCGGCAAAATGACGATTGGGAAACGCTGTACATCAAACTGGACGACTTCATCGCCAAAATGAAGGACGACCTCATGCAAAATTCGGCAGCCTCCTACATGGCCAATGCCCGCTCCCGACGGACTATCGTGAACCTGGAATTCGCCACCCAGCGGGTAGCCGACTTCATCGCCAGCTACAGCAATTTCATCCGCCAGGGGACGCAGTACTATCGCAAATTTGACAACATCATCACCGGCTATGAGAATCGCGATCGCTGCAGCGATTCCCTGCCCACGCAGTACGACGAACTGCACGAAGACATACGCGAAACCATAGACAAATTTCAAAATACCTACAACCTGCCGGAAATTCAGGGCTCGCGCCTCAAAGACTTGCTCTATGGGATGACTTCCTGAGCAAGGAAGTTGGAATTTTGCGCCCGGCCGGCCTGAAGCGCTTGTAAAACTTTTTGTTCACAATTAAAAGTGAAAGCTATGAAAAAGACGATTACCCTGTTTGTTGCTCTGTTTGCCATCCTGATATGGCTGGTGGCGCAGAGGCCCATGGCCGTCATGCATTTTGCGAAAGCAGAAGGAGCTAAACCACAAAACATCAGAGTGGGATTTGACTTCGGAAATGTCCGCAAAAATTGCCAGGGCACGGCATCTATCTGTCAAATTGAACAAATCGGCGAAAAAACCATGGGAACACCCGCCTGGGCAGAAGGAGAGGGGACGCTCTACTTTACCCGCAGCGGCCATGTGGAAATGGACATCTACAAAAATTCGCTGACGGCAGCAGAAGACGCTTCTTCGCCTTTGATGTTGCCTGTGCTCTCACTCGAAGACAGCCTCTATATAGACTTCGTACTGCCCGATGCAAAAGCCGCCTACCAGGGGCAGGTGGCCATTCCTCCGGGCCGCTATTACGTGATCGAAACGGAGAGCCGTTACATCATTCAATGGTAGTGCCATGAAAACTTCTGCCCGATACAATATAGTTTTTGTGTTACTAATTTGGTTGACTCTGCTGCTTTCGGCTTCCGGAGGCAGCGACACCTCGGTAGCGACGTGCGGTGAGACAAAACACCATTCTTCTATAAACATGGCTAAAAATGAGAATGGCAGTGAGGAAGAATTGGTGCTCACCGTGCGGAGCTATCGCAGGGGTATAGACCTCCTTCGCCTGCTTTATGAAAAAGCACTTTCTTTGGAGTATCATTTTGCCTCCCTGCAGTTGGACCACCGCATAGAGCAATTGTCTAACCCCATGAACTTTGAAGACTTTCGAAAAAGTGTCAGCCAATTGGAATCGCTCAATAAAAGCAGTGTTAAGGTAAAAATGCCTGAGCTGCTTTTGGAGAATCCTCAAAGCAGTGTGTTTTATGTGATGAATCTGGCCATGAATGCCAAAGGGGCTCCGGAGCAGCGTCAGCAAATTCTGGACAGCGTGGCCTGCCTGCTCAATTACATCATGAACATGCAGTCAGACTTAGACGACCTCTACTACGAAAATAAACTGCTGTATCTTCGAACAACAGACTTGCGCCAGCGCTGTGAAAAACTCTTTGCCGATTATACCGCCGCTGTGGATTACGACAAGCCTTTGTCCGAATGTCGCGCCTCCGATGATTGGGATGAGCTGGACGCTTACATCAGCCGCAAGGCCGAGGAGATCGGGGCGGGCATGGATGCTCCCAAGGCAGCCGTCAGGGAAGCGGCTTATCGCAAGCTGATCAACTTTGCCTTTTCCGTGAATCGCCTCGTGGATTATCTCGATTTTTACGACGAAGTGCTGAACAGCGGCCGCCACATGTATCGGGAGTGCGAATTGATCTTACAGCATTTGACGAAAGTCAAAACCTGTTCGGCCTCCACGCCGGAAGAACTCCGCCGCCTGCAATACGAAATCTCCGAGGCCATTGAGCGCTTCGACCGCGCTTATGAAACGGTGGAGCTGAAGGGCTCGCGTCTCAAAGACATTCTCTACGGCTTTGACTCGGATATGGTGAAGGACAAAGAATGAAATTCATTTTTCATAAACTCCCTATCTTTGGCAAAAAAAGAGATGTCTGAGCAAATTCTAACCCTGAATCCCAATGGCAAAACGGGAGCCCTGATGCCCTTAGAGATTTACGAGCAGCTCAAAGAAGCCATCGTTGAGCATTTCCTCTTTCAGCCGGCGATGACGGAGGAGGAAATTTTGCAAAACCTCTCCAAGCATCCCGTGGTGGAGGGGTATCTGGAAAAGTGGTTTAAGCCCATGTTGCCCGATATGATGGCGCGCGATTATCTCGAAGTGGTAGAGGGCAGCCAGCCGCCTGTGTATCAACTCAAAGTCATTCGCTGTTGATGGATGAACCCGCTGACAGAGGTGTCTTGCAAACCCATTTGGAGCTGGCCCTGCAATGGCTGAGGCGCAGTATGGAGGTCTGTGATTGCCGCGGGTCTTCTGCTTTTTACTCGCCCTGGCGCCA
>JALVES010000126.1 GCA_027030635.1 Saprospiraceae bacterium
CTGCCGAAAAGCGCGGCCGTTCTTTCAGGTAAAAGCCTTCTTTGCACCAAGGGACAGGCCCTTCTACAGGCAGTTCTTCTGCAAATACCGCCTGCCATTTCAGGGGGTTGATGCGTATGCTCACGGGTGCGGCTTGTTCATGAGCGCGGAGAAAATCATCCCATCCCTGGCCGAGCAGCGCTTTCATGCGTCGGCTAAAGGCAGGTGGAAAATCGGCAGCTCGATGTTTTTTGCCTGGCATGGTGTGAGCAATGTTTCTAAGGGCGTTTTAACTCCGGTGCGTGATGGGGTTTGATGCGGGCATCTATGATGAGTGGCCCCTTGCAGCCCCAATGTTTGTGTTCTGTGAAAGCGCCCACGCCCTGTACATCATGCGAGGGGTTGGCACGGGTAAAAGTCGCCCATAAGAAGTTGTTTATGGTGGCGCTCAGGAAGGCAGAATCGTCACAAAGCACGATGAGGGCAATGCCTTTCAGCGGTATTTTTTCTAAGGCTTTCGCCAAATGCTGCACCTCGGCATAGCCGCTTGCATCCCGAAAGGGAGGCGCTTGCAGAGCGAGTGTTCCCGGCAGGACGAGACGCGGCTCTGAAAAACCCGCAGGCAGGGAAGCGCCGCTGCCTGAGGGGAAACATTCTGAAAGACTTTTACTCAGACTTCGGATGCGGGGCCCGTGAGCGGCCATGACCAGTTTGGAGCCCTTATTCCAGCCCGTGCCGGAATAGTCGAGGGTGTCTATGGTGGTGCGCGTGTAAAAGTGCAGGTCGCGCTCCCAGCGAATGCGCTCCAAGAGGTGTTGAAAAAAATCGGGTATGTTTTGTGCGCTGAGCCCGGGCGCTTCATAGCGCGTACTAATGAACAGAAATTTTGCGAGCGAGGTCTGCCCCTTGCCGAGCAGGTGGTTGGCCTGGGTGAGTATTTCCTCGGGTTGGGGTTCTCTAAAGGGCATGTAGCGTTCGCTGCCGATGGCGAGCAGCAGGGGGTGTACGCCGGCGGCATCTACGGCATGGATGTCGAGTATGCCCGGAAATTCCTTTTCGGTAATCGGCTCCACAATGCGCTTGATCAGATAGCCAAAGCTGCTGTCTTCCTGTGGCGGTCGCCCGACCACCGTGAAATGCCAAATGGCATCTTTGCGATGCCACACGTCTTTTACGCGCATGAAGGGGAAATCGTGTTTCAGGCTGTAGTACCCGAGATGGTCGCCAAAAGGGCCTTCGGGTTTGAGCTGTTCTTTTTCGATCTCTCCGGTGATGACGAAGTCCGCATCGGCGGAGATGAGATGCCCTTCGTGCCGGTAGTAGCGAAAGCGTCTGCCTGCCAACATGCCGGCCAACAGTAATTCTGACAATTCTTCGGGCATGGGCATGATGGCCGCAAAAGTATGTGCCGGCGGCCCGCCCACAAATATCGAAGCCCTGAAAGGCTCCGGAGATTCTTTGTATAAGCGGTGATGAATGCCTATGCCGCGATGGATCTGGTAATGCATGCCCACTTCCTCATCAGGGAGGTAGTCATTGCCCGAGAGCTGGATGCGGTACATGCCGAGATTGGATTTTTTGATGTCCTGTTCGCCCGGAGGCAGGGTGAGTACCTGGGGCAGGGTGATGAAGGCGCCGCCGTCTTCAGGCCAGGATTTAATTTGCGGAAGCTGAGAGATGCGCGTGCGCCCGTACATGGAGGGCGGTTTGCGACGGAGCCGGCGGGGCAGGGCATGGCTGATGGTTTTTATGGCTTTCGCCAAATGGCGGGGACGGCGCAGCAACTTCAGCGGGTCATCCTTGAAGCCCAGGGCGAGTTGCAGCGGCTCCAAAGTGCGGCGAAAGAGAAAGTCCGTCCGCTCATAGGTACCGTAAATATTGGAAGCGGCCGGGAAGGGACTGCCTTTGACGTTTTCAAACAGCAGGGCAGGCCCGCCCTGCTCGAAAGTTTCCAGATGGATGTCTGCCATTTCTAAATGCGGGTCCACCTCTTTGCTGATGCGGCGGAGCATTCCGTGGCGGTCTAAATCTTCGATGCAGTCTCTGAGCGTGTGGTACATGCTGTATTGCATTTGCTCTCCCGAAGGAGGCCGGCGAAAGGCAATTCACCGGGCCCTTGCTATACGGCTACTTTCGCCTTGATGTGGGGGTGCGGGTCGTAATTTTTGAGCTCGAAGTCTTCGTATTTAAAGGCAAAAATGTCCTTGACCTCCGGATTGATTTTCATCTCGGGGAGCGGACGAGGGCTTCGGCTGAGTTGCAGGCGGGCCTGGTCTAAGTGATTTTTGTAAAGGTGTACATCGCCAAAAGTGTGGACGAATTCTCCTGCTTTCAAGCCGCAGACCTGCGCCATCATCATGGTGAGCAGGGCATAGGAGGCGATGTTGAAAGGCACGCCGAGGAAGACATCGGCCGAGCGTTGGTACAACTGGCAGGAGAGTTTGCCATCGGCCACGTAAAACTGGAAGAAGGCGTGGCAGGGGCTGAGCGCCATCTCGGGCAGATCTCCCACATTCCAGGCGCTGACGAGGATGCGGCGGGAGTCGGGATTGTTTTTGATGGTCTCCACAGCCTGTTCGATTTGATTGATGGGGCCGTCGGGGCCTTCCCAGGAGACCCATTGTTTGCCGTAGATGGGGCCGAGGTCGCCGTTTTCGTCGGCCCATTCGTTCCAGATGCGCACGCCGTTTTCCTGCAGATAGCGCACATTGGTGTCGCCTTTGAGAAACCACAACAGCTCGTGGATGATGCTTTTCAGGTGCAGCTTTTTAGTGGTTACGAGCGGAAAGCCTTCGTTGAGATCAAAGCGCATTTGGTATCCAAAGCAGGAGATCGTACCCGTACCGGTGCGGTCGTTCTTTTCGACGCCCTGTTTGAGTACGTGGCGCATGAGGTCGAGGTATTGCTTCATAGCGGAAATGGCTTTTCTGATGCACAAAAGTACGCCTTCTTTCCGGCCCTGCCAAACGCCATTTCCTAAGCCATACCCGGCTGTACTCGGGGAATGTCCGGCGTATTCTTTACGGCAGCTCTCCGGGCTGTTTGCAGACAGACGAAAGCGAGCGGGCTGTGCGTTACATCGGGTAGAAAGCTCTCATTTTCTCGTAAAAACCGGTGCCGTATGCGTTTTTCCCTTTGGTTTCTGTATGCTTTTGTTTTCCTGTCGTTTTTCACTCCTCGTTTTTTGTCAGCCTGGCAAGCGGCAGATACTTTGACACCTCGCTCAGTGGATTTGGGCGTTACGGATGAAAGCCTGATTGATTTGTTCATGCCGGCCATGCCGGGCTTTGGCGGCAGCTCGGAGGAAATGCTGCGCGAGCAGAGCGTAAAGCCCTTTTTGATGCCTGTGCGCCGGCAGTTGTTTTATGAAGCGGGCATTTGTCAAAGTCTGGCCGATGCCCTGGAGTTTTATCTCAATTACACGCGAAACTACAAGCAGAATCTCAGTCCGGATTTCATTCTCCTGAACATGGAGAAATCGGATGTCAAAGATGCCCTTGGCGTTTTGGCGGAGGAGGGAACGGTGGATGCGACCATAGTCCCCTATGGCAGCCAGCGCCTGCCCTCCTCAGTGAATTTTGTGGACAAATATCACATTGTCAACTTCCTGGAGTTGTACAGGGCAGATAGCAGGAACATGCAGAAGATTTTTGCTACCCGCAAATCCCTGATGCGAGGCAATCCGGTGGTTGTTTTGTTGCAATTGGAGGAAGGTACATTGCCCCCTCTTCCCGAGGGGATTCAGCCGGCAGACAGCTATGCCTTTTTGGTCGTAGGCTTTGACCAGGAGCGCGAGGCTTTTGAGCTGCGCTCGACCTTTGGCCCCGACTGGGGCCGCTTTGGCTATGCCTGGATTGGGTATAAGGATTTTGCCCGCCTGGTGCAAGGCGGCTATGTGTTGCTGCCGGAATGAGGTGAGGGAAAGGCTCACTCAAAAATCGTCGCCTTTCTAAACAAAAACCGCCTGGCTCTGATCCAAAATGCGCCGATGAGGTAAAAGAGAATGGGGGAGCCCAAAGTAGCGCAACTGGCGTAGATAAAGTACAAGCGCACCCGCGCAACGGGTATGCCCATCTTTTCCGCCAGCGCCG
>JALVES010000127.1 GCA_027030635.1 Saprospiraceae bacterium
GGAGTGTTGCGCCTTCTTGCTTAAGTCGGGATTAAAGACCAGGGCGAACTGCAGGTACCACTTACCAGAGTAGTTGACTTGCTGGTGGAGCAGCCCCACCTGGATGTTGCTCGCCCGGTTGAGCTGATACCCCAAAGCTCCATAGAGTCTGTTTCTGTCAAAGAAAACCCTTTCGCCATTGACAAAAATTTCATCATAGAGGCCGAGGAAGAAGCTCCCGGCTTCTATTTGTTTGCTGTTTAGCGGAATGAAGAGCATGAGCCGGTATCGAAAGCGGCTTCTGAAATCGCTGTTTACCCATCGTTGTTCGATGCGGTAGCGGTGTTCGAATTTCAGGGGGCCGATTTTGTTGTTCAGAATGAGCTGTTGCCAGATACGGTGCTCGGTTGATTCGGGAGGCTTTTGCGGCGATTCAAACACATAGGAGGCTATGTAAGCATAGCCCGCTGAGGCAAAAGCCTCCCTGGAAAAGTGATAATTGAGGCCGGTTCGCAACAGCAATTGCTCAATCTCATTGGGGATGATGGTGTGGTTTCTGTATTGGACTTCGGTGTGGAGGCTAAACTGTTCGTTCAGTTTGTTCATGCCGAAATACATCATCCAATTGCCCGTGCCCCCTTCTTGAGCAAGAAGGGAGACGGGCAAAAGGATGAGCAAAAAAGCGCCTCGAAAGGCTGCAGCACTAAGACTCATGAAGAATGTATTTTTAGTTAGAGGTGTGTTCGTCTTTTACATTGGCCTTGATCCATGCCAGGCATTCATCGAAGGTTTCAAAGATCTGCTCGGGCGGGATGAGGTCGGGGATGATGTCAATGCGTTCGAGCATGTATCTGGGTTGGCTGAGTATGCCGACGAGCAATACTTTTTTCCCGCTGTTGATCAGGTCTATCAGCACGTCTTCCATGGCATATAGTCCCGATTGGTCCATATACTGCATTCTGTCCATGCGAATGATGACGACAGATGCCGTTGAGGGAATTTGTTGAGCCAACTGCTGGAAGTCGCTGGTAGAGCCAAAGAAGAGGGGGCCCTTGATGTGCTTGATATAGACTTCCTCTTTCAGGTTTTGGGGGAAATCAGCTTCGTCAGCCCAGGCTTTTTCCTCGTTCAGTGGTTTTACGTCAGACCGCTCGGCCATGAGATCGCCAATCTTTTTCATGAACATCAGCGAGGCAATGACCAGGCCGATGCCTACGGCATAGACCAGATTCCAGACGGAAGAGAGTATCAGGACGATCAGCATGATGGCTACTTCTCCGCGCGGCATGTAGGGAATGGCCTTGAGCCCTTTGTAATCCATGACGCCAATGCCAACAGTGATGAGGATGCCTGAGAGGACGGCTGCGGGAATTTTCGAGGCAATGGGGCCAAGAGCGAGCAAAATGATGAGCAATACCAGGCCGGCAATCATACCGGAGAGGCGGGTTTTGCCGCCGGCTTTGATATTGACAACCGTGCGTATGGTCGCTCCTGCACCGGGGAGCCCTCCGAAGATAGCCGCAATGCTGTTGCCAATGCCCTGCCCGACCAGTTCCTTGTTGGGCTTGTGTTTGGTCTTGGTCATATTGTCTGCAACCACAGATGTGAGCAGGGAGTCAATAGCGCCGAGCAGCGCCAGCGTCAGAGCCGTAAAGATGTAAGGGGTGATGTTTCCTAAGGTGAAACCCGAAAAAATCTCCCAATGAGGCAGTGGCAAACCTGCGGGAATCTCCTGGATCGGCCGATAATTTAGGTCTAAACCAATGGCTATGCCCGAAACAATGAGCAAGGCAACCAGAGTACTGGGAACGGCCGTAGTGATGCGCTTAAATCCATAGATGATAAAGATGGTGCTCAAGGCCAACAGCAACTCCAGCCAGTTGATGTTTTGCAAAGCCCTCGGCAAAACCCGGATGGCGCCCAAGACGCCCGAAGCCTCTGCTCCGGCCAGCGTTTTGGATTCCTTGAGAATGTCTTCCTGAGAGATGTGCTCGGCCCGTTTGATGGTTTCTTTGAAGTCTTCCAACACCAAAATGCCCTCTTCCATTTCGTCGAGCAAGATGTTTTGCAAAATAATCTCCTCGGCTTGAGGCTTGAATTGCTCGACAAAAGCCATGTCCTCTTTGGGGTAGTAGCCTACGGAGGGCAAGATCTGCGTTACCAGAATGATAACCCCAATGGCCGTCATAAAGCCGGATACTACCGGATAGGGAATGTACTTGATGTACTTGCCCAGGCCGATGGCACCCAATCCTATTTGCATCAGGCCGGCCAGCAAAAAGATCATCAAAATGGCCGGCAAGGCCTGATTGACATCTCCGTCAAAAGCAGCTACTAAGGTGGCAATAATGACCATGCTCACAGCCGTCATGGGAGCCGTAGGGCCGGATATTTGCGTATTGGTGCCTCCAAAAAGCGCCGCAAAAAAACTCAAAAAGATGGCGCCGTAAAGCCCCGCACTGGGCCCCAGGCCCGAGCTCACGCCAAAAGCCAGCGCCAGGGGCAAAGCAACAATGCCGGCAGTAAGGCCTCCAAAAAAATCTCCCCTGAAGTGAGAGAAGTCAAAATCAAAAAGTTTCTTCAAATTCATTTTTTTCCTTGTTTTATGTCCGTGGGATGAAGCATGTAAAAATGACCCGGGGCGCCGGGCGCCCGGGTCCGGAAAACTACAGAGACAAAAAATTGACTTTACCCGAAGCCACGTCATACATGGCCGGTACAATGTCAATTTTACCTTCGCGGTAGAGTTTGTGTAAAATGGGGCTTTGCTGATGGATGTTCTGAATCGTCAGCTCCACATTTTTTATAGCTACGCGGTTGACAAAAGCCTCGTTGCCGGAGCTTCGGTCTTCTTCTTCGGCGGATTCTGTGGCCTTTACGGCCGGGGCAATCTTCTCGAGCAGTTTGGTGAGATTGCCGAGTTGCACGGAGTCGCAGGCTCCTTTGATAGCCCCACAGGATGTGTGCCCCATGACTACAATGAGCTTGGAGCCGGCAAGTTTGCAGGCAAATTCCATGCTGCCCAAAACATCTTCGCTGACGACATTGCCGGCTATGCGGGCGTTGAAGATGTCTCCTATGCCCTGATCAAAAATGATTTCCGTGGGAACACGCGAGTCAATGCAACTCAGGATTATGGCAAAAGGATACTGCCCTTTGGCGGTTTTGTTTACCTGCCAGCCCAGGTCTCTTTCCAGCCTTCTGTTTTCTACAAAGCGCTCATTGCCTCTTTGCAGGATGTCTATGGCCATGGCAGGAGTGATTTGCGCCTGGGTCTCGGCAGTCTGTACTTTTACGTTGTCTTTATCGGTTAGAGCCATCTCTCTCGTTTTTGTTGGGTTTAAAGGATGCTCCCCCTCGTCAGCACTTTATTGGGCTGTCGAAGGGATAAAAAGGTTTGCCATGCAGAAAAGGCCGAAGTGCAGTCTCATTTCGGGAGATGCAGCCCATAAGGGCATGGCAAGTCAAAGAAGACTTTCATGTTGTGAAAGCGCTCAAATCGTTCTGATTTGAGGCAGGGACAAAAGTCTGTTAAGATTGGAGAGATTCCGGAGGCGGGGTAGCTGTTTCCGGATGATGAGGAGAAATGAAATGCTCTGAACAGAAGATGCTTTCAGCGCGGGCTTCGCTTTCCGCTTTGAAGTTCAATAAGGACAATTGAAACTCCTCGCCACAATCGTCTTTTGCTTTTTCGGTTTCTGCATCTATGCATTCAAACGGGCACAAATCCAAGGCATGCTCATCACCTGTACTGTAGGCGCTTATGTGCAGCGCCAGTTGGGCGATGAGGAAGAGGTAAAGGATGCCTCGAAAAATGGGACGATATGTAGAAGCGGACTTCAAGCCGATGCGTTTTTTCCTTTGTTGGCCGGCAAAGGTAAGCAAAAAAAATCAATTAAGCAAATAAGAGGGGAACTTTTTTCCCCTCTCATGGCTCACTGCACCAAAAAGCGCTTACTCACCACGCCTTCATCCGTTCTGATTTGTATGAGATAGATGCCTTTCGGCAAATGTTGTACGTCTATGACGTACTCCTGTTGTTCTTTGGTCAGGGGCTTTGCAAACACTTGTCTTCCGTTGAGGTCGAAG
>JALVES010000128.1 GCA_027030635.1 Saprospiraceae bacterium
GGTTTGGCGTTGAGCGTTGAGCGTTGAGCGTTGAGCGTTTAGTGTTTAGCGTTTAGCGTTTAGCGTTTAGCCGTATCGTACGCGCGCTAAAGCACGCGGTACTAATTGGCGGGCTGACCAACTAAATGTACGCGCGCTAAAGCACGCGGTACTAATTGGCGGGCTGAAGCCCGCCCAACTCAAAAAACAAATAATAAACAAAAACAACATCCCCGCTTCAACCGATTTCACCGCTTTAACCGCTTTCAACCACTTTCACCAAAAATTCCGTACCTTTGTCCCCTCAAACCGCAGCTCTAAGCGGAAAAGGACAATCTATTTTGCCGGCTACACATCCTCCATGAAACCCAAAACGACAAAGAGCAGGCCCAAAAGAAAAGCCTCCGGCAGCTCTGCCGGAGAAGTCATCAGCATTCGCGGCGCGCGCGTCAACAACCTCAAGAACGTCTCTGTGGACATTCCCAAGGAGAAACTGGTAGTCGTCTGCGGCGTTTCCGGCTCAGGGAAATCCTCCCTCACTATGGATACCCTCTATGCCGAGGGCCAGCGCCGCTATGTGGAAAGCCTCTCCTCGTATGCTCGCCAGTTTCTCATGCGCATGAAAAAGCCCGAAGTGGACTACATTCACGGCATTTGCCCGGCCATTGCCATTGAGCAAAAAACGGCTTCTCGCAATGCCCGTTCCACCGTAGGCACTATGACGGAAATTTACGACTACCTGCGCCTGCTGTTTGCCCGGGCAGGAAAGACCATTTCCCCCGTTTCAGGCGAGGAGGTCAAGCGCTTTCAGGTCAGTGATGTGAGCGATTTCGTTCATCATTTGCCGAAAGGCCAAAAAGTACAATTGCTCGCCCCCCTCCCCCACAAATATGCCGACCGGCAATTGAAACGCGAATTTGAAATCCTGCTGCAAAAGGGCTATAGCCGCGTGCTGTTTGGCACAGAGGCCTTCTTCATCGAAGACCTGCTCGAAAACCCACCCAAAGGCATCCGGCTCAACAAAACCCTGGAGGAATACATGGGCGGCAAGCGCAAAAAGAAAACACTCTACATACTAATAGATCGCTTTGTGGTAAAACCCAAAGATGAGGAAAACAAAAAACGCATAGAAGATTCTATCAGCACGGCTTTTGCAGAAGGAGAGGGACA
This sequence comes from Saprospiraceae bacterium, assembly GCA_027030635.1. GTDB lineage: Bacteria > Bacteroidota > Bacteroidia > Chitinophagales > Saprospiraceae > WGBN01. The sequence continues at coordinate 1,150 of JALVES010000128.1, forward strand.
CTGTGCCATACTAAATGAAAAGGGAGAGCTACACGAATTCAACAATCGTTTTTCACTCGACGGCATGGAGTTTCCCGACCCCACACCTCAGCTTTTCAACTTTAACAATTCTTATGGAGCCTGCCCTGTTTGCGAGGGTTACGGCCGCGTCATGGGCATAGATGAAGACCGCGTCGTGCCCGACAAAACGCTGTCGGTTTACGAGGGCGCCGTAGTCTGCTGGCGGGGAGAAAAATACTCGAAATGGCTGGCATATTTTATAGAAAACGTTTCGGAAGAGGAATTCCCCATACATCGCCCCTACAAAGACCTCACGGCCAAACAGAAAAAATTGCTTTGGCAAGGGAAAAGTGACAAAGGTTTTTTCCCCTCCATCAATGCTTTTTTTGAAGAGTTGGAAGCTAAGCTCTACAAGATACAGAATCGCGTCATGCTGGCGCGCTATCGCGGAAAAACCACTTGTCACCACTGCGAAGGAGCCCGTCTGCGCAAAGAGGCCCTCTACGTACAAGTCGGCGGAAAGAACATCCATGAACTGGTGCAAATGCCCGTCAAAAAATTGCTGGCTTTTTTCGACGAGTTGCAATTAGATGCCTTTCGGCAAAAAGTAGCCGGGCGCTTGCTGTTGGAAATACAAAATCGCCTGCGCTTCATGCAGGAAGTAGGCCTGGACTACCTGCATCTCGACCGCCTCTCGTCCACGCTTTCCGGCGGAGAGACCCAGCGAATCAACCTCACCCGCATTCTCGGCAGCAACCTCACCGCCTCTCTCTACCTCTTGGACGAACCCAGCATCGGCCTGCACCCTCGCGACACCCGCCTGCTCGTACAGGCTCTCAAGCGCCTGCGCGATCTCGGCAATACCGTCGTCGTCGTAGAACACGAAGAAGAAATCCTGCGCAATGCCGACTACCTCATAGATGTAGGCCCCAGGGCCGGACGCTACGGAGGCGAGATCGTCTTTGCCGGCCCCTATGAACAACTCAAAAAAGCCAAAAACAGCCTCACAGCTGAATACCTCACGGGAAAAAGAAAAATCCCCCTGCCCGAAAAGCGAAGAAGCTCTCTGGCTCGCCAAATCACGCTTCGCGGCGCAGCTCAGCACAACCTCAAAGACATTGATGTTACTATACCTCTGGGACAGTTGGTGGTGGTTTGTGGCGTCTCCGGTTCGGGCAAGAGTACGCTCATCAATGACTTGCTCTACCATGCCGTGTTAGAAGCCCGCGGTCAATCCTCCGGCAAATACACAGGCATTTACAAAGAACTTACGGGCGATGTCAGGTTTATCTCAGAAGTACAACTCATCTCTCAAAAGCCCATCGGACGCTCCTCGCGCTCCAATCCCGTTACTTACGTTAAAGCGTATGAGGCCATTCGCCAACTCATGGCTTCTCAGCCCGGCTCGCGCATACACGGCTTTGCGCCCGGCCACTTTTCCTTCAACATTCCGGGCGGCCGCTGCGAAGTCTGCAAGGGCGAAGGTGTACAAACCATAGAAATGCAATTCCTGGCCGACATCACCCTTGAATGCGAAGCCTGCCATGGAAAACGCTTCCAGGATGACCTGCTCGAAGTAACATACCGCGGAAAAAACATCCACGACATCCTCAGCATGACAGTGGCAGAAGCCCTGGAGTTTTTCGCCGACAAGCGCCAAATAGTCGAAAAACTGCGCCCCCTCGAGCAAACAGGCCTGGGCTACCTGCAACTCGGCCAGTCCTCCAGCACCCTCTCCGGTGGCGAAGCCCAACGACTCAAACTGGCCTCTTTCCTGCTGCCCCAGCCCGTGGTAAGCCGCAGCGGCAACACCAAAACGACCCTCTTCCTCTTCGACGAACCCACCGTCGGCCTGCACTTCCACGACATCCTCAAATTGCTCGACGCCTTCCAGGCCCTCGTCCGAAAAGGCCATACCGTACTCGTCATCGAACACAATCTCGAAATCCTGAAATCAGCCGACTACCTCATCGAACTGGGCCCCGAAGGCGGCGAAGAAGGCGGCTACCTGCTCTATCAGGGAGCACCCGAAGGCCTGCTGAAAGTCAAAACTTCGCCTACGGCGAAGTTTTTGAAAGAGAAGTTGTGAGCGTAGAAGAACAATACTTGGAGTTTTGCTACAAATGATGTACATTTGTACCTGTGAAAAGAAGCTCAAAGCTCAATCCATGGAAAAAAAGCTAAAATAGAAATGCGCGTATTCGGAAAGGAAGGCAACATAAAGCCTCTGCCCTGGTCTGAAGCTGAATTCTATTTCTATGGCACTTTGAAAGATGACGGGGGCAAAAACAAAGCAAACATCCATTTAGATACAGACGACTATGGATATATAGCTATTGAAACAGAAAAAAACTATTACAAGACTTAAAGGACAATCTCCTATACACAATCTGGACTTTGCTACTTTTTAAGCATGTCAAGAGACAGCTTGGGTCAATAAAAACTGAAGGTATCGAATTTTTGCTGAAAAACTTCCAATATCGGCCTTAAAAAGGTCTGCAGTTTGTCTGCTCAGCCATGTCATTACCTGGTGTGCCCGGTCCGTCAACTTTTTCGGCTGCCTCCCAAATTTATCGTAAAATCGTTCTGGCACACACAGCACGGTCAGTACAGGCAAAGCCCAATACTCGCCGGGTTTAAGCCACGGCAGCCTGGTCAATAGTGCCAGGCACAGCCAACGCAGCCCGCTGCACTTTGTCAATTGGCTTTTGGAGGAACGCACCGGATCGCGGTATAGACCACATTTGGCGATTTTCTTCCCCCGGCGGCGTTCAATGGTATCATCCAGAGCAAAGACCAGTTCCTCCCCGTCTGCAGTAAAAGTGCGTACCAAGGTCTTGAGCAGTACCTCAGCAATCCACTTGGCAGACCATTTGTCCCGATTCAGCAGGCGATGGTACTTGGCAAAGCAA
>JALVES010000129.1 GCA_027030635.1 Saprospiraceae bacterium
CCTCGGCCCCGCCCTGCGCATCCTCATAGACTTCGCCCGGCCCGACCAGTCCTACTCCATCAACCCCACAGGCCAGTCAGGACACTTCATGAGCCCCCACTACGGCGACCAGGCCCAAATGTACGTGGATAAAAAATACCGCAAACAAATCAGCAAACGGGAAGACTTGGAGCCTGCAGGCACAACGCTGCTGCTTAAGCCGTAAGCCAAGTCTTCTTAAAAACTCAAATGACCCAAACTACTCAACCTTCACCATCTTAAAAACCCGAAACCTGCCCCCGGCGCTCTTCAGAGATAAACAGTAACAAGCCGGGGGTAAGGCCGAGACATCTAACTCTATGACATCCTGAACACCATTCAAAGAAAAGGCCTGCACCCTTTGCCCAAGTGCATCGTAAACAACGACTTCCGACACCTCGGCGGCATCCTCTCCTTCAATGCGGCAAAAGCCCGCCGTGGGATTGGGAAAGAAGTATAAATCCTCCAAACCGCCTGCCAACACCTCAACAGAGACCGAAACGCCATACTTTAACAAAACGGCATGGGGCTGCCCCCCTTCCACCGCGATTCCCGATACATAGAGACTGCCATCATCCCCGAGGAGCATATCCCCCGGAAAATCGTCTTCTGTGGGATCGGAATTCGGATATGCTATTTCCTGCAAAAACTGCCCCGAACTGTTGTATTCCAACAGCAAAAAGTTTTTCACATCGCTACCCTCCGTAAAAGAATAGGCTCCGATCAAAATCCGGTCTCCCGCTACGAGGAAAGTTTTGCTGAAAAATCCGGGCCTCTCTATATGCCCTTCCCGCTCTGTTTCCCAAAGCACATTCCCGTCTTGGTCCAGCTTAGTAAGCAAAAGCCTCGTCTCCATCGCAGGCAGATGAAGAGAAGTGCCGATGCAATAGATGTTGTTTTCCGAATCAAAGGCCAGTTGTTTCGCCCTGTCCCTGTAAGCATCAGGCTCCGAATGCTCTTTGACATAAGTCCACAGGCTGTCGCCATCAGGAGCATACTTTTTAATTTTATAGGCAAAATCAGGCCCTCCATCCTGCAAAAAATAGTGATTCCCAAAGGTATCCGTGTAATGAATATCTGCATAGATATCCGAATTCTGAAAGGCATACGAAGCCATGCTCGCGCCGTCCGCCTCATTCAAATAAGTGAGCAGATAATCTTTTTTCACGAGCTTGCGACAAAGAAAAACTACAGTATCCTGCCGTACATCCAAAGCAAAAGCCCGGCTCGTCTCCGGTATGAAAGTCTCCCACACTACAGCCCCTGAAGTGTCCATCTTAACGGCAAAAGTCTCATCGTAATGCACATTGTTGTCGCCTTCATATTGCGCCACACTCCCACTCAAATAAAGATGATGGTCTTTAAAAACAGCAGAAAATGCCTGCGCAAAGTACTCATCATCCTTAGTATAGGTCTTTTCCCAAATCAACTCCCCCTCCGGGCTGGTCTTGATGATAAACAAAAACGTCCCCTGTGTAGGCTCTTCTCCACTGACATAAACAGAAGCCGTAGCCGTAATGATGTAGTAAAAATTCCCCTCCTCATCATTCAGCACCCCATTCATCCATGCCCCCCAGGCACCATAAATATTGATGAAATGAAAATCGCTCAGCAACTCCCCCTCTTCACTATACCTCAAACAAAAAACCTCATTCCCCAGACTGCCGGAAGCTGCTCCGGTTCTGACAATGCTCCCGTCAACAGAATTTCGCACCATAGCATACCCCACCGAAGTGGCAGAAGTGCGCTCCCATTCTAAGCTATAGTCAGTCTGCGCCAACAGACAAACTGAAGAGAAGAAAAACAACACCAAAAAAGAAGTGAAAAGATTTCGCATGATAGTTTTTTTTAATGACGACTTCCGTTTTTAACCGTACTAACCACCGGCAAGTACCTTGTCAATATCTTTCTTGTGACTGCTGCTCACACCTGCGCTCTCTGCATAATGCGACCAATTTTGCACCACAGCCTGAACCTCTCCAATCAAGGTCTTAGCCTTGGCAGAATCAAGATCAAAAATGCCGGCAAGCTCTAACAAATGCCTACTATCGGGAGACTTACCCTCGCCCGCAACCGTTGTACTGTGGAAACCATGAGCCGAAGCAGAAAATGTCAAATCATAAGCAGGAGCTAATCGCCATTTCCCTGATTTGTCCATCAAAAAAGAAAAATTCTTGCTGTGATCATCTCTGTTATGAGCAAAAACATTAAATGCCGCTATACGCAACACCTTTTCATAAGCCCCAATATGATTTTCTAAGCGAAAAGCAGCATCCATCAAATGACCGTAATCCATATTGCTCAATCTGAAATTATCGTGAAGCAACCCACTCGCAGAATGAAGATGCAATCGTCTGTTCCCCTGCCGGTCAAAGCGCTTCGTTCCAAAATAAAAATCACCTGAAGCGCCCTCGAATAAACGGGAGACACTCATCTCTATACCGGCATCTATAGCCATTTGGTAATAGGCATATTCTATCTGAGCGATATCGGAAAAATCATTTGTCGCAGGAAACTTGATAATCCAATGCTCATAACCTTCCGGCAAAATTTCCTGCCCGTAAATCAAATGGTCGCTCTGAGGATTATAACCGACCAGAATCTTAGGCCGTGCCCCGCCAGACGAACCACCCAACTGAACCAACTCCTCCAAAACATCCGAACTCGACCCCTCCAATATTTTTTTGGCCTCCCTCGCCACATAACTCAGCTCCAGGCGCTCCTCAACCTCTGCCAAAGACAACCCCTGAGGCCGGTATATCAACGCGCCCATCCCATTAGGCCCAAGTAGCGACAAGCGATCCAGTGGACTGATTTCGCCTGGAGAAATGCCCCTTTGCAGCAGCGCCCTATCGAGCAACAAACGCCCCCAGCCTTCAGGTAAAGAGTCGTTGAAAACACCAAACAGACCATCAAATATTTGAGTATCCGGCTTTCTAATGCCTGCAGCAAGAGGAAGCTTAAATGGCGATATTTCCAAGCCTGTCTCCAAAAAAGCAGGATGATACTGAAAAAAGATTTCCTTCTCCCGAAGGATCAACTCTCCCACCTCCATCTCTCCACTCCGGTCAAAAACCAAAAACACACTTACCCGCTGCAGTCGCTTCATGACTTCCCCTTATAATAACTAAACAACTTGGCGACCTCCTCCAGATTTTCACTTTCTGCAAAAACAGACTCAAAATCATCTAAGCGGCCCAATACATGCGCCAGCTTCAACAAAGACAAAAACGAAATCCTGCCCGTTTGCTCAAAACGCTTGACACTCCCGAGAGAAACGCCCGAACGCTCCGCCAATTCCGCCTGAGTCCACTTGCGGGCCTTCCGCAAAGCCCTGAGCTTTTCGGCCGTCTCCAACAACACGTCAGAAGGCAATTTGGCTACACTGTATTTGCTCATATAGCTAATATTTGAGCCAAAGATACGCCTTTTTTGCCAAAACAGCTAATATTTGCCCCCTCAATACTCCCCGTCCCTCCAAAAAGAACCGGAGTCCTCAGGCGAGACAGCGCCCTCGGGCGGCGCCAGGCTATCCCTTGAAGCACCCTCATCTACAACTACCAACTCCCAGCCCGCCTGCTCGGCCATGAAGCGCATCAGCTCCACCATATCGTTGCCCTGCTCGCGGGCAGCCTCCATCAGGCGGCTTTTGCCAATGGCCTCCTCGATTTTTTTGCGGGAGCCCTTGTCAATGGCCACATAGTCCTCCTCCTCTAAGGGGCGGAAGACGCTGGATTGGTTGTCGAACTTATCTATTTCGGTATCTATAGCCAGCACCTCCGGCTCGGGCAGATTGCTCAGGTAAATGCGCTTCTCATCAGAGCGGGTCTCCATCTTCATCTGCTCCAAATCGTAGCCAATAAGCACGCGGGCGCGAATGCGCAGATGGGCCTCCTTGCGCGGCAAAAAAGCCGACCAGTTGATGAAAGGCCCTATGAAGTAAGGCCCCGGATCGGGCTCGCCATAGTCGTAATGCTCGAGAAAATACCCCTCCACCGTAACCAGCTTGGCCACTTTTTGGAGCTTTTCCACCAGAATGACGGCCTGCTCTTCGGGCTTGCTCTCGCGAGGCGTCAGCCAGCGCTTCATCACCCACATGCCGAGCAGAAAAACCGCCAAAAACAGCGCGAGGAAAAACCAGGGGCTGCGCTTACTTGCGCTTGGCGCTGAACTCATGGCGCAAACCTTTATAGCTCTTCAACACAGCCTTGATAGACCCCACCGATACCGGAGATTCGATCAAGAGCGGCACCTTATTCGCATCGGCAGAAACCCAAATGTCCATGTGCGTCCCCTCGCTGAAGACCTCTCCGGCAATGGTCTCCGGCCGAAACTGAATGGCATCAAAGCGCCCCAGCCCATGAATCTTTTTATTGTTCTGCCGGCCCAGAAATTCCACATTCAACGGCCAGGCTTCGCCGTCCATGAAAAGCTCTACGGCAATCTTCTGACCCTTGTTGTAGCTGTCAAAATCCAGATTGCGGGCGAAATAGAGCAGAGACAAAATGTCGTGCATACAGCGATCCAACTCATAGCTGTTGCGTTCGCGGATATCGGTTCGGGATGGCCCCCTGACGGATTGAATGGTGTAGTTCTCCTGGTCGAAAGTCATTTGGTCAAAGACCGTGTAATCCCCCTCATGGACGTCACGTATGGACACCCGCGGCAGCAAAGTCTCCTTGTCCACATAGCACTCATACTTGTCATCTACGGTAAAAAACCACTCGTAAGAGGAATACGTTTTGCCATGAGCCGTAATGCGATATAAGGCCCCCTGGTCATGCACTTTAAAGACCACTTCGCCGGCGGGAATCCAGACGAAGTTCATGTTGTAAAAAATCTTGTAAACCAACTCCTCGCCACCCTCAAAAGTGGTGTTGGAAATCGCACAGGAGTTGTACTCCACCTGCTCCTCCTCAAAATCGGGAAGCAGCGGATGAAAACTAAAACCCATCCAGGCAAATGCAGTTACAGCAAAAAGGCTAAGGAGCAAAAAGGGATGCTTTATTCGAATCATGTTCATTGTTGATGTTCCTTTATTTTGACAAGAAATACTGCTCCAAGTAACGCGGGCAATCCGAGATTTAGTACGAACAAGGCCGTCATCCCCGCCAAAACCGCCGCAGGGTCGGGCGCAGGCCACACCCAAAAGGCCAGTTCCGTGCGCAAAACGGTGCTTCCGATAAAACCGGGCAGAGGCAGTCCGCTTTGCAGCAAAAAAATCAGCCAAATCCCCGCCAAGCCGTCCATCACCCCTGTCTCCAGGCCAAAAAAGCGCAGCAGCAGCAACAATTGCAGGCTATAGACCAGATACCTGCCGCTGCCCCATCCGAGGGCTTTCGCCAAATGCTGCACGGAGGGCAAAGGCGTCTTTTTCAGGCTTTCGCCAAATGCCATCATGCGCAGAAAAAATTTGTTTTTCAGGCTTTCGCCAAATCCCTTAGCACGCGGAACCTCGTCTCGCAGGCGGGCGTCCGTTTTTTCGACCAAAAACGACAGCGAGGAGCGAACGGGCCAACGGGGCAGACTCAGAAAGAGCGCCGCAGCCAGCAAAAGCGAAAAAGCCCAAAGCGCCGGCACGCCCGCCCTGCTCAGCGGCAAGAGGTTTTTGAGCAGGCACCAGGCAGGCAGCCCCAGCGCCAGCATGAGCAGCCACTGCAACAGATACCCGAGGAAAGTAGCCCGAACGGCCCGCCATTTGCCGAAAGGCCCTGCCTGCAAACTGCGCCCCAGATAATCCCCCGCCCTCGCCGGAGTAAAAACAGAAAGCGATAAACCCGTCATCACCGCCCGGAAAGAACGCCCCAAAGCCGGATACTGCCCCTCATGCTCCATCAAAACGCGCCACTTGAGTACCTCCAGCCCCCAATTCACAGGCATCAGGACCGCCGCCGCCAGCAAAAGAGACCGGCGTTCCTGCCAGGCCGCAGCTATACTTTCCCAAAAACTCCCGCAAGCCGCCTCCTGAAAATGCCGGTACAAGGCCCACAAGAGCAGCACCACAGCCAGCCATTTGAGAAATCTCATCATTTGGACTATCTTTGCCTGCACCCGAGGCCAAAACGCCCGAAAAAAATTGCCCGAGCAGTTGAAAACGGCTCAAACCACATATCATGGACACCAAAGAGCTCCTCAAAAAGGTACGCAAAATTGAGTACAAGACGCGCAAGCTGAGCCAAAACCTCTTTTCGGGAGAATACCACAGCACCTTCAAAGGCAAAGGTATGTCTTTCAGCGAAGTGCGCGCCTACCAATACGGCGACGATGTGCGCGATATTGACTGGAACGTTACGGCCCGCACCGGCCACCCCTATGTCAAGCTCTTTGAAGAAGAACGCGAGTTGACGCTCATGCTGCTCATAGACGTCAGCGGCTCGGCCTTTTTCGGCACCGGCCAGGGCCTGCGGCGCGACCTCTTTACGGAAATCGGCGCCACCCTCGCCTTCTCCGCCACCCAAAATAACGACAAAACAGGCGTCATTTTCTTCTCCGACCGCATCGAAAAATACATCCCCCCAAAAAAAGGACGCTCCCACATCCTGCTCATCATTCGCGAAATGCTGGGCCTGCAACCCGAAGGACGCGGCACCGACATAGGGGCCGCTCTGGAGTTTTTTCACCGCGTTGTGAAAAAGCGCAGCATCGCCTTCCTCATGTCCGACTTCCTCTGCGAAAAGGATTATCAGCGCCCCCTGCGCGTCGTCGCCCGCAAACACGACCTCATCGGCCTGCGCCTCTACGACCCCTTCGAGCAAAACCCGCCCCGGGCCGGCCTGCTGCGCATCCGCCAAGCCGAAACCGGCCAAACGGGCTGGTTAGATACCTCCTCAAAGAAAAACCGCGAGGCCTTCACCCGACACTTCACCCAAAGCCGCAAGCGCTTCGAATCGGCCTTCCAAAAAGCTTCCGCAGAGCAACTCTCCCTGAGTACGGAAGAGTCCTATGTAGAAGCATTGCTTAGATTTTTTAAGCAGCGGAGGTAGCTTTACACAAAAAAAGCCGGCACCTGTGGTTTTGTAGGACCAAGGCGGCACCGGCCGATTCTCAGGAAAATTGACAAAGTGTCTTTGTAAGAAAATGCCTGAGAGAAGGTTGAAAGGGACGTCAGAAGATAGACATGAACACAACAAGGAGACAGATGGCATTTCTTTCAAAGACAGGGCTAAGATAGGGACATACAAAGCAGTTAGAAGCTGTTTCCAGTTGCTAATTTGTGGAAAGAAGCGACCTTTTGTGCATCAAATCGGAACAAAAAAAGTTAGCGCAGCCTTTTTGTCCACAAAAGGCGGATAAAAATCGCAAGTGTTCTACTTTTTGCACCAAGTCGAAGAGGGTTGCACAAACAGGACTTCCTGATTCGGGAGTTTGGGTGGCTTGTGCCGCCCAAACTGAAATCGCTCTTACAGGCGTTTTTTCAGCGCATCCAATTCATCCCTGTAGCGGGCGGCGCTGATGAAATCCAGCTCTTTGGCTGCGGCCTTCATTTTTTGCTCCGTCTGTTTGATCAACTTTTCCAACTGGTCCCGATTAAGAGTATCTAAGACAGGATCGGCGACCAGAGCTTCCGAATCCTTTTGTTCGTATTCCTTTTTTTGCTGCCCGCCTCTGATATCCAGAATGGAGCGCTGGCTGAGGATCTCCTCGCGGCTTTTAAAGATCGTTTGGGGTGTAATGCCGTGTTCTTCGTTGTAAGCCATTTGTATGGAGCGCCGGCGATTGGTTTCGTCTATGGTGCGCTGCATGGAGTCTGTAATCTTGTCTGCATAAAAAATGACCAGGCCGTTGGCGTTTCGCGCTGCACGGCCTGCCGTCTGTGTCAGGGAACGCTCGTTGCGCAGAAAGCCCTCTTTGTCGGCATCCAGAATGGCTACCAGAGAAACCTCGGGCAGATCCAAACCTTCGCGCAACAGGTTTACGCCTACCAAAACGTCAAATTCACCTATGCGCAAATCGCGCAAAATCTCTACCCGCTCCAGCGTATCCACCTCCGAGTGGATGTAGCGCACCCGCACATCAATCTTTTCCAGATAAGCGGCCAGTTCTTCGGCCATGCGCTTGGTCAGCGTAGTTACCAGCACGCGCTCTTCCCGCTCTACGCGCAGACGTATCTCCTCCAGCAAATCGTCTATCTGGCTCATACTCGGCCGCACCTCAATGGGCGGGTCCAACAAACCCGTCGGGCGGATGAGCTGCTCGACCACCACGCCGCCGGTCTGCTCCAACTCGTAATCGCCGGGCGTTGCGCTCACAAAAATGACCTGGTTGATCATTTGCTCAAACTCCTCAAAACTCAAAGGGCGGTTGTCCAAAGCCGACGGCAGGCGAAAGCCAAAATTGACCAAATTCAACTTGCGCGCGCGGTCGCCTCCCCACATGCCCCGCACCTGCGGAATCGTTACGTGGCTCTCGTCTATCACCATCAAATAATCGTCGGGAAAGTAATCCAACAGGCAAAACGGCCTCGTACCCGGAGCGCGATTGTCAAAAAAGCGGGAGTAGTTTTCAACCCCGCTGCAATACCCCAGCTCGCGCAACATCTCCAAATCAAAAGTGGTGCGCTCCCTGATGCGCTTGGCTTCCAACATCTTTCGCTCTCTCAAAAAATATTGCTCCTGCTCATAAAGCTCATCCTCAATCTCGCGAATGATCTGCCCCAGACGCTCCTTAGGGGCAATGTACAAGTTGGCAGGAAAAACAGCAGCATGAGAAAGCGACTCAATCCGCTTGCCCGTCTCAATTTCAATGCGCTCAATGCGCTCTATCTCGTCGCCAAAAAAGATGATGCGATAGCCGTAATCCACATAAGGCAAATTGATGTCCACCGTATCCCCGCGCACGCGAAAAGTAGCACGGGAAAAATCCGTCTCCGTGCGCGCATACAGGCTCTCCGTCAACTGGTACAAAAAACGGTTGCGACTCAAAGTCTGCCCCTGATGCAGGCGAATAATCCCGCTCTTGTAATCCTCCGGATTGCCCATGCCGTAAATGCAGGACACCGAAGCCACAATGATCACATCTCTGCGGCCCGATAAAAGCGTGGAAGTAGCCCGCAGACGCAATTTGTCCACCTCTTCATTGATGGACAAATCCTTTTCGATATATGTATCCGTTACCGAAATGTAAGCCTCGGGCTGATAGTAGTCGTAATACGAAACAAAATACTCTACGGCATTGTCGGGAAAAAATTCCTGCAACTCCCCATACAATTGAGCGGTCAGCGTCTTGTTGTGTGTCAAAACCAGCGTAGGGCGATTGACTTTTGCAATGACATTCGCCACGGTAAAAGTCTTTCCGGAACCCGTAACCCCCAACAACACCTGGGCCTTCTCCCCCCGCTCCAAGCCCGACACCAACTGCCGGATGGCCTCCGGCTGATCGCCTGTGGGCTTAAAGGCAGATTGCAATTTAAATGACATGATTTGTTTTTAATACACAAAAGTAGTTGGTCGGCGTAGGCCGACCAACTACTTTAATTAAAGACGCCCCAAGCGTTTACCGTCTCGATATTTCACAATATAAGCGTCGGGAAAACCACCTTCCTGTATTTGCCGCAAGGCATCTTCTGCATCCTGACGGGTAAAATAATCTCCCATCAGCACGCGCACCAGTTTCTTCCCGGGCACCTGCTCCGTCTGCAAGTCGCCAAAATTGCGAACGTACTTATAGCGCGGATGGCTCGGGTTGTGCCGCGTAACGGCAATCAGTTGCACCTTGTAATACTCTCCGGCATAGCGATCCGACTCGCTAATGCCCTGCTCTTGATCATTGTCGCCTGAATCACCCTCTACGGCCTGCGCAACTTTCTTTTCCAATTGCACCGGTATCTCCAAATCGAGACTCGTAACATTCGAAGTCTCAAACTCAAAGTAGTTGGAGCGAAAACCCGGCGCTGAAATCTCTATGGCATAGCGCTCGTGTTTTACCGGAAATTCAAAATGATATGCATTCCCCTGAAACTCCTGCTTCTCCAGCAAACTACACTGCCCGTTGTCTTCGCAAATGTAGAGAATGGCCGAGAGGTAAGGGATTTCCTCCAGTCCGGCCTTGTCAAATACTTTGCCGTGAACGGTCATCTGCATTTCACCTTCACCACCGGTTGAGATTACAAAAATATCCTCATCGGTCGTAAAAGGCTTCTCCGGCGGAGCTGCTCTGTTCGAGACCAAAAAAACATCCCCGCTTTTCGGCTCGCGAATGTAATACATGTCATCCGCTGAAGAACTTAACGGAAACCCCGCGTTTTCAACAGTCCCCCAGCTGCCAAAACTACCCTCGCACTTGTAAACATCGTAGCCGCCAAGAGACACATAGCCGTCAGAAGAAAAATACAACACGCCTTTTTCGTAGTCATAAAAAGGCGTAATCTCATTGCCGGGAGTATTGATGGCAGGGCCCAAATTCACCGGCACGGAAAAATCCATGCTGCCGGAACTCAAAGGGCGACTCATGTACCACAAATCCATACCTCCTTCTCCGCCTTTGCGATTGGACGAAAAAATCACAACCTCTTCCGTATCCGTGTGATATACAAAGGGATGTGTAGTCGTGGCATCTTTTAAATTGATGTAATCTCGCAAACGCTCCGGCAGAGACCAACTCGCGCCAACCCTGTGTATCACATAAATCTCACAACGCGTCGTCAATCCGCCCCAACTCTCTACCGACTTGCAAACAGTGAAGAAAAAATGCTCAAAATCAGGGCTGAAAGAGCCATTGCCGTAATGATCTTCCGGAATGGGCGGAAAAGTGCCCGGCAACTCCGCTTTTGTCCAGTTGTTGCGGTCAATTCTCTCCGCCCGATAAATTTGCGAACGCCCTGAGCGCGTACTTGAGAAATAAAGCACCCGCTCATTGTAAGGAATAGGGCCAAACTCAGTGCTTGCCGTGTTTATCTGGTTGCCCGGATGCAAAACCGGTAAAGAACGCATAGGGCCGGCCAGCAACTCCCGCGCCAGACGACAACCCTTGATTTGCCGCTCGACTTCCACAGCCAACTCTTTTTTATCACTCCCGTGATAATTGCCGAGAAAATTGGCATACTCGCGCTCCGCATCTTCATACCGCCCCGACTGCTTGAGCATATTGGCATAATACAGACCTGCTTTAGGGAACTTCTTGTACAAATCCCTGACGTGCTGAAAGGCATCCACGGCATTCGCATAGTCCTTAATGACCATATAGCTCAGCCCTGCCTTGTAAATCAGAAAACGCTTCTTGGGCTTTTTAAACCAGGCTTGCTTGTAGTGCATGGCCGCATCGGCATATTGGGCCTTGGCATGCAGCTTTTCAGCCAGCTTGTAGTGCTTTTTCCATGACATCTCTTTTTGCGCAGGCAAAAGCGCTACCGCAAAAAGGAAAAAAAACATGGAAAAATATAAGCGCGGGTTTCGGTGTAAGGTGTTCATCATTTATTTTATTGATGCATGTATCAAACGCTCCAGCACCCTGGGGTAGTGCTTGTATTCCAACTCATGTACCCGTTTTGCCATGCTTTCGGGTGTATCGGCCGAGAAAACGGGACATACTGCCTTACATATAATTTCTCCCTCGTCATAATGTTCATTCACGTAGTGAATACTTATTCCCGTTTCGCGGGCACCGCTCTCTTTTACAGCCCTGTGGACGCGCATGCCGTACATGCCCTTCCCCCCAAAGGCAGGCAGCAAAGCCGGATGTATATTGACAATGCGATGCCGGTAAGCAGCAATCAGCCATCCGGGAATCAACTGCAAAAAACCGGCCAAAGCAATCCACCGTATGCCGGCATTTTCCAAAAGCTCCAAAAACGCCCGATTTTCACCGGCCTCCGATGAAGGAGAAAAAACCGATCGCTCCACAAGCGCCACAGGCACGCCAAGACGCTCTGCCCGGGCCAGCACCCCCGCTCCGGGCTTATTGCAAACCACCAGACGCACAGGTGTATCGCTTTCGCGAAAATGCAAAATCAACTGCTCGGCATTCGTGCCGGAACCGGAAGCAAATACGGCTATCATAATTAAAAATTTTAACCGGCTTTTTCATTTTTCCCCTTCAAAAATCCATAACCCAAAACGCTAACCACCAAAACCGCCACACCTGCGTAAAAATACGCGCTCAACTCCCGCTGCTCCCCCAAAATCCACATGGCCAGCAAAATGCCATATACCGGCTCTAAGTTGATGGTCAAATTCGAAGCAAAGGCAGAAAGCTCCCGCAAAGAGCGCAGCGCCAGCACATAAGCCAGAGTCGTACAAAGCAGAGACAACACCAGCAAATACAGCCAGTCAGCAGCCCGTGGCAAAAAATCCCCCCATCCAATGGTATAAAAAGGCAGCAGCAAACTCAAAAATGCCCAAGCCGACCCCAGTTCCAAAAAAGTAATCTGCATGGGACTGTGCCTCCCCATCCACTTCTTGTTCAAAATGGAAAAGAGCGTCGCAAAAAATGCCGAAACCAAAGCAACACCCAACCCCAGCAGCATGTCCCCCTCCAAATCCCTGACAATTAAGCCCATAGCCGGCACAATCACTATGCCCAGCATCAACTCCAGGCGACTAAAACGCGTGCGCAACAACAAAGGCTCCAGCAAAGCCGTCATAAATGCCGTAGTCGCCAGCCCCACCAAAGCCACCGAAGCATTGCCGATTTTGATGGCCCCGTAAAAAGTCAGCCAGTGCAAAGCCACCAAAACGCCAATGCCCGCAAAGCGCCATTTTTCCTCGCGGGAAAAATTTTGCAAAAAACCCAATCCCTTCAACAAAAGAACCAGGCTCAAACTCGTAATCAACACCCGCCACCACACCAGACTCAAAGCCGACACGGAAATCAAATCTCCTAAAATAGCGGTAAAACCAAAAAGCAGTACAGCTATGTGCAGTTCCAAGTATGCTTTATGGGTGGCTTTCATGGGGCAAAGATACATACCTTAGCCACCATTCCGCCGTAGCAGCCCGCATCCATTTTTCAGCCCGCGAAGTCCGGGCAAATCGCGGAGCCGCATGAAGCTCACTCAGCATATCCCGCATCGTCCATATCTTTATACACGAATGCCACGGATACAGCAAATTCTCCAGCATACTCCGCGCAGGCTCCATGCGCACCCAGCGCTCGTAATCGGCCAGTGCATCCCGCGCGCGGTAAAGCACCGTGCGCAAACCCGGCCAGCGCGAACGCAACACCCAGGGCGTCAACGGATGAAAAACGGGCAAACCGGTCTTCGCCCAGGGAATGCCTGCAAATAAATTGGCATAATACTTCCGCAACAACGCAAAATACAAGCGATAATCCCTGCGGTAGCTGTCGGGCAGACTCAACACGTACTCCAGCAAATCTCTGTCCGCAAAAACCAGCGGACGCTCCACAAACTGCCGCATCAGATTTGCAGAAATCGTTGGGATATGGCGCTCATGAGCATCCATTAGTAAAGACAACGCCCGGTTTCTATAAAAATCCTCGGTCAAATTGTAATGCTGCCTGAGGTAAATGCCAAACTGCCTTTCCAATTTGTCAATATTTTCGTCAATACTTCCCACCCAACACCCTCCCAGCATGACTTCCAAGGCCAGTCCACACAACACCCGCTCATAAGGCAACACCCATTCCGGCACAAAAGGCGCCTGATGCAGATGCAGGCTGTTGATCAAGCCATCGCTCAGCACCGTGCAGCGCTCTCTTCCCTCAAGCCAGTTTTCCGCATCCAATACCCGCGGCTCAAAAGCAATGCCCGCCCGCTCGCACACCAAACGCGCGATGCGCAGGTCCTCC
>JALVES010000130.1 GCA_027030635.1 Saprospiraceae bacterium
CAAAGATACGATTTTTTTTCGGAGATGACAAGTGCGGGGGGATGAGTTGGGGGATTTAGGGGTTGGGGGGTGGTTTTGGGGGTGGTTCTCGCGCGCGCGCGTGTGCGGGCGCGCGGGTACGCGTGACGCGCGCGCGCGAGACATGTCATGTCTATAAGACATGACATGTCTGTAGCGAACAATAGTTTCACAAACACCCCCTCCCAACCCCCACAAAAACCCGCCAACTCACCAGCCCCGACAGCCACATCATCGCCGCCGAAGTCATGGCCGCGCCCAACAGCCCGTAAGCCGGAATCAACCAGGCGTTGGAGAGCAGATTCAGCAGCAAAAAGAAGCCCGCAATGTAAAAATTATACCGCGCCTCACCAACTGCCGACAATAAATTCCCATATAAACCGCGCAACAAAAACACTCCTCCAACACCAAAACACAACACCAAAAAAACATCGGAATAAGCTACAAAAGAAGAGTCAAAAAACCCCAACAACAGCTCTCTTAAAAAAAAGCAAAAGGCAAAAAAAACAGCAAAAATGAGTCCGAAAAGCAGGTGGTATCGCCGCCTGAAAGTGTTCAAAAAAGAGGTGTCCTTCAAGCGCCGGCTCAGCTCCACAAAATGGGCCCGCATGTATATCTGCGACAAAAACAAAGCGCTGAAGGGAATCAGCGAGACGTACTTATACACCGTTACCTGCAAGGGGTCTTTGAGCAGGGCCCCAATCAACAACAGATCTATTACAAACAACAACTGAGTAGCCACATTGCTCAAAGAAGAGAAGGCCCCATAGCGCCAAATCTCCGCATTCAGACTGCGCCTGACGCGCTTGAATAGCATCCGCCAGGGAACGCCCACAGCGCGAAACCACAGCAAAACCGTCAGCAAAGGGGCCAGCACAAAAGCCCAGGCATAGCCCTCCACACCATAGTATTGAGCGCCCAAAACCACTGCCACCAGCAAGAGCAGGGCATGCGTGCTCTCCGCATAGGCAAAATACACGTTGCGGCGCGTCGTCAGCGCATACAGCTTGAGCAACTCTAACAGGTAGTTCGACAACAACATGAAGGCAAAAATGTGCAAATAGCGCTCCGAACCAGCCATCTGCTGCCGCAACAAAGGCCCGGCTAACAACCACAGCAAAACCATCAAACCCACATTCAGCACTCCCCCCTTGCGCAACACCTCCACAAACATCTCATCCTGCTCCTCGCGACTGTCCTTCATCCCGCCATAACGCAGCAAACCACTGCCAATCCCCAAGCCCATAACGGGCAACACAAAGGCAATCACCTGATACGCAAAAATGGCCTTGCCCAACTCCACATCGTCCAACAAGCGTAAAGCCAGCCAGGATGTCAGAAAGGAAAGCGCCTTCGTCCATAAAGAAGAAAAGAAAAAAGACACCCCCGCCTCCCGCCTGAACAGACGCAAACTCTCCAACAACTCCTTAAATCGCAAATACGACATCTCTATTACTGTTTCTGTACATTAGACAACAAACGATACACGAACGTCTCAAGGCTTACGCCACGAGCTAAAATATCTCGGGCTTAAACCCGTATTCGAGCATGATTGTTACGTTCATCACGTTCATCACACCTTTTATTTCTCGCAAAGACGCTAAAAGCTTTTTTTCTCCTGCAAATTTCATTTCAGCCATACAAAGTCATTCCTTCTCATCGTTGAAACTAAAGACGCTAAGAAACCCGTCTCCAAGCATATTTCGGCTACGTTCATCATGCCCCCCCCTAAACCCTAAACCCTAAACCCTAAACCCTAAACGCTAAACACTAAACACTAAACGCTAAACGCTAAACACTAAACGCTAAACACTCAACACTAAACGCTAAACACAATACACCTCCCCAAACCTCGCCCCAATCCGCTCCCTGCTAAAATGCTCCACGGCATACGCATGCATCTTTTCAGCCGGCGCCCAAGACCGGCGACCTTCCAAACAGGCGCGCACTTCTTCCCTCAGGCGCTCCTCATCTTCAGAAGGTATCAGGCGGCCGAAATCTCGGGGGAAGTACTCCGCAATGCCGCCCACCTCCGTGCTTACAACCGGCAAACCGCAGGCGAAAGCTTCCAAAATCACGCAGGGCAAATTCTCAAAGCGACTGAACATCAACAACAAATCGGCCTGTTGCATATAAGGCACCAAATCGCCTTGCGGCAAATTGTCCACATAGTGCAAGCGCCCCTCCTCCATGCCCGACTCCCGGGCATAAGTGCGATAGCGCTCAGGCCGGTCGCCAATCAGGTACAACTCCCAGGCGCGGGCATGAGTCTGCAAGCCGGCCAAAGCACGCAACAACCCCCGCACGTTCTTGTGCTCGTCTTTCATGCTGGAAATGTGCAGCAGCCGGAAAGGGCCCGGCTCCCGCTCTACGGCCCGCGGACGAAACAAATCGGTGTCCACCACATTCGGCACGGGCTCATAGCGGCCTCGGAAACCGGCAACCTGCATGGCACGCCCCAAATGCTCCGTAACCGGACAAAAACAACTCACCCGCCGCGAGGCCCGATGCAGCAAGGCCTTCATCACAGGATTCCACCGCCGCCATGCGCCCGTCAAAAAGCCCGTCCAATGCTCGGAAACGAAGAGGGGAAGCCCCCGCCTGCGCGCGTAAGCAGCCCCAAAGACCAAAGCGGGGTAAACGTGATGCACATGCACCAGCTCACAAGCCCCCGCCATAGCAGCCAATTTCCGGTAGGCCGCCCGGAAAGCAGACCACTTCCCCAAAGCCCGCTGCGGCGGCAAATACGCGATGAGCTCCCGCAAAGCTCCCCGCCGCTGCTCTGTTACTTCCATCCGGCCGCCCGCCAAAGCGGGGTCGGTAACCACATGCACGACCACCACCTCATGCCGCAAAGCCACCGCCTCGGCATGGCGCTGTATGAAATCTCCATTCGTGGGAAAAACCCGCGACGGGTACCAACTGCAAAAAAAAAGAACGCGCATGCTTCCGTTTAAGCTTAGGCTTCCTCCACCACCCTGTCCATATCCACAAATTTAACGCCGTACTCCTCCAATTCTTCGAGCAGCGGATTGTAAATCTCGGGAATGACGGGAATGTTCACGCCCGCAGCATGGATTTTTCCCTCCATCACCAACTTGGCGAAAATGCCTAACGGCAGGCCGACGAGACGCGACATGGCCGTATCATGTGCATCCTGTCCCTTCATCTGCAGAGTGGAAGTGCGGCAGTGCTTTTTACCGTCTAATTCGTATTCAAATTCGTGATGCATGACGACCAGGTCCTTGTCGTGAGGCTTGAGCTGCCATTTTCTCAACAACAAATCTTCCAGCAAATCGGCCGGCGTGCCGTGCTCGCGCTGAATGCGCTCCTCCGTAAACAAGCCCAGCCAACGCAGCTTATACATGATTTCGGAATCCACGGGCACGCCTATCAATGCTGCTATGCGCTCTTCCGTAGTGCCACTGCTGTGGCGCCCCACATAAGCATGCATCCATTGGCGATAAGTCAGCTTGTCAGAATCTACAATCGGAAAAGACGCATCCGTCAGCCCAATGGTAACCAACGCATGCCAGGCATCGCAAAAACCCGGATAACGCAGCGTGCCGCGAATCAGCGTCGGAATACCCTCCAACCCATAAGCTTCGCGATAGAGCAACGAGTCGCGATTGGGGTATTCCTCCAACACGCCAAGCCCCGGAATGGCCACCGAGCGGTGCTCCTTGAAAAGGCGATAATAAGGAATGTAGCGCAAACTCCCCTCATACAAATACTGAGCCGTACCCTTGCCGGCCAAAACCACATTGCGCGGGTTCCAGCTAAACTTGTAATGCCAGGGATTGTCATCGCTCTCCGGAGCAATCAGGCCGCCCGTAGAAGAGCGAAAAGCAGTAATCTTGCCGCCCTTCGCCTGAATGGAAGCAATGGTCTGGCGGGCCGACATGTGGTCTATCCCCGGGTCCAAACCCATCTCGCCGAGGAAAATCAACTCCTTGTTCAGGGCTTCGGCACTGAGGCGGTACATCTCATTGCTCACGTAAGAAGCTGTGATGAGGTGCTTCTTAAATTCCA
>JALVES010000131.1 GCA_027030635.1 Saprospiraceae bacterium
ATATCCAAATACTCCTTTTATTTTTTGTCAACTTAGGCTTGATTGCAAAGTGGCATAAAATAAATAACACCATCTGACAATTGAACCGTCCTTAAAACCCGCGGGAACCCGCGTCATCCGCGTCATCTGTCAGGCTGAGTTTGCCGAAGCCCGCGTTCTATCAAGGCCTAAATAGCCAATAGAACGCGGATTTTCGCGGGTGCGGCGGATTCTCGCGGGTTTAAGCTGGTTCAACTTGATAGCTTGGTTTCTGATGGAGACAGGTGGCTAAAAACTTAATGAACCATTGTTTCAAGTAGGTTTTCTAAATTTACAAGTAAATCATGGAAATGTCTGTCTATCGTATTCCATAATATTTCCGGATTTATTTTGTAGTAGTCATGGACTAAAACGTGCCTGTAATTTCAAAGTTTTTGATTACGGCATCTTGGAGCAACTCATTGTTGTGAAATTCGGCATAGCTCACGCCATCTGTGTATGAAAATATTTTGTTGATACTTTCAATCATGTGATTAATCCGCTCCAGATCTGTAGGTTTACCTGGCATAAACCAATACTTTTTCTTTTTGAATAGAACTTTTAAAGCTTTTCATTTCCTGACCTTCTTCTAATAGATCAATTTCTCTGCCTACTTTATCAGAGAGTTCTTCTTTCATTTGGATGAGATCGAATAAGGTGATTTTATGATTTTTCTTAAAGACCACAAGGATATCAATATCACTATCCTTACTCATTGGAGTATTTCGGGCAAACGAGCCAAAAATATATGCCTTCTCAACAGGCTTATTTTCAAAATACTTTTTGATAGCTTTAATGATTTCGCCTTTACTCTTTATTTCCCGGGTGCCTTTTCCGTCTTTTTTCACCCTTCTTTTGACCATATCCAGTACTTCCTCCGCATATTCAGATTGCCGGATTTGATAGTAAATAGACTCACTTAGATATTTAACCATTAATTGTTTGTAGGGAACAGCATAAATTTTTGCAAGGTCTTTGATAATGCGTTCAGGAGCTTTCTTTTGATTCCGTTCTATCTGGCCTAACAACTTTGGACTATAGCCAATCTTTTCCCCTACAAACTTGAGTGAGTACTTCAAGTTAGTTCGCAGTTCTTTTAGTTTTTCTCCAAATGTTTGGGATCTCATATATCGCTTCTTCTTTGTGAAGAGCTGGGGTAAATATACAGCTTTCTCGTTTATTTTACGCAAATCTACATCCAATTGTTTTGAGAGTCCAACACAAAAAAAGGGGGCTAAAGCCCCCTTCTGTTATCCTTTCATCGCTTCTTCGACGACTTGTTTAAAGGCGTCGGGATGATTCATGGCCAGATCGGCCAGGACTTTTCGGTTGAGTTGGATGTCTTTTTCATGGATTTTGTGCATGAGTTTGGAGTAGGTTGTTCCATTCATGCGGGCGCCGGCGTTGATGCGAGCGATCCAGAGGCGTCGGAAGGCGCGCTTTTTGTTGCGGCGGTCGCGATAGGCGTATTGGAGGGCTTTTTCTACGGCGTTTTTGGCTACGGTATAGACGTTTTTACGCGCACCGAAGTAGCCTTTGGCCAGTTTGAGGATTTTTTTACGTCTCTTCCTGGAAGCGACGGCGTTCACTGAACGAGGCATATTGCGTTGTTTTTAGTGCCATGCAGAGGATTCTGTGAATCGCTTAAGCCTGCATGCTCGTTAAAAAATGGTTTGCTGGTCGTAGGGAAGCTCTATATTCCCAGAAGTTGGCGGATGCGTTTGACATCTGCCTTACTTACGGAAGCGGCATGGCGCAGTCTCAGTTTCGCTTTTTTGGTCTTCTTACGCATGAGGTGAGAAGTGCGAGCCTGGCGGCGCATGATCTTGCCCGATCCCGTAACTTTAAAGCGCTTTTTGGCGCTTGAATGCGTCTTCATCTTAGGCATGATACAAGAGTTAAGTGTTTGTGATGCAATTAAGAGGCGCAAAGATAGGTAAAATCAGGGAATTGCCTCTATTTTCACCTTTATTTTTTGCCTTTTTTTACAGGAGAGATCATGACCGACATCCTTCTGCCCATCATTTGCGGAAGCGACTCTACGGTGCCATAGCCTTCTAACTCTTTGATGAAGCGCAGCAGCAGCAATTCGCCCCGTTCTTTGAAGACGATGGTACGGCCCTTAAAGTGAACGTAGGCTTTGACTTTGGCTCCTTCTTCGAGAAACTTTTTGGCGTGTTTGAGCTTGAATTCGAAGTCGTGCTCATCGGTATTGGGGCCAAAGCGAATTTCTTTGATGACCGTTTTAGCTGTTTTGGCTTTGATTTCCTTTTCCTTTCGCTTTTTCTCGTAGAGGAACTTGTTGTAATCTATGATCTTCACTACGGGAGGAGAGGCTTTGGGCGATATTTCCACCAGGTCCAACTCCATTTGCTCGGCCCATTCCCGGACGAGCCGGGTTGGATAGATATCGGGTTTGATTTCCCGGCCTACGACTTTGCTGACTTCTTCGAGTTTGTCTCCGACGAGCCTTACTTCGGGCACGCGGATTTGGTGATTGGTTCGAAAAAAGATTTTCTTTTCCGGTTTTCTGTTGCTTTTTGTCCTCTTTGCCAAATGTAAAAGTGTTTGGGTTAAAAAAAAGGGTTTTGAACCGGAGCGCTTTTCCCGTGCGGAGCGCTCCGGTTCTTTGGGTCAAACCTTTTTGGTTACGGGTTTGATTTCCAGTTTGGTTTTGTCCTTGCTCAAAACGGCTTCAAAGATAGTACCTTCCGGCGGATTGTTTTGCAGGATGAACTCAGCCAGAGGGTCTTCGATGTATTTTTGTACAGCACGGTTGAGTGGTCGTGCTCCGAATTGCGGGTCGTAGCCACGTTCAGCTACAAATTCCTTGGCTTTTTTGGAGAGCTTAAGGCGATAGCCCATGTCTTCGAGTCGTTTATACAAGTCTTTGAGCGTAATGTCAATGATCTTGAAGATATTCTCTTTGCTCAGGCTGTTGAAGATCACCACGTCGTCAATTCTGTTGAGGAACTCGGGAGAAAAGGTTCTCTTCAAGGCCGTTTGGATGATGCTTCGGGAGTGTTCGCCGGCTGCTTCGCGGCGCGCCTGTGTGGAAAAGCCGACACCCTGGCCAAAATCCTTCAGCTGGCGAACGCCGATGTTGGAGGTCATGATGATGACCGTATTTTTGAAATTCACCCTGCGGCCCAGGCCGTCAGTCAGTTGACCGTCATCGAGGACTTGCAGGAGAATGTTATAGACATCGGGATGAGCCTTTTCGATTTCGTCGAGTAGAATTACGGAATAGGGCTTGCGCCTGACTTTTTCGGTCAGTTGGCCACCTTCTTCATAGCCGACGAATCCCGGAGGGGCGCCAATCAGGCGGGTTACGGAGAATTTCTCCATGTATTCACTCATATCTATGCGCACCAGAGCATCCTCGGAATCGAACAGATAACGGGCCAGGGCCTTGGCGAGCTCTGTTTTGCCCACGCCGGTAGGCCCAAGGAAGATGAAAGAGCCGATGGGTTTTTTGGGGTCTTTGAGACCTACGCGGTTGCGCTGAATGGCTTTGGTGATTTTGGCAATGGCCTCATCCTGGCCGATGATGGCCTGCCGGAGGTCTTCTTCCATGTGTACGAGCTTCTTGCTCTCACTTTGAGCTACGCGATTGACGGGGATGCCCGTCATCATGGCGACCACTTCGGCGATGTCTTCTTCGGTAACGGGGTAGCGTTTCAGGCGGGATTCTTCCTCCCAGCGCTCGCGGGCCAGTTCCAGTTTTGTGAGTAATCTGGATTCGACATCGCGCAAATCGGCTGCACGCTCGTAGTCCTGGTTTTTAACCGCTTCCCCTTTTTGGTCTCTGATCTCCTGGATTTCAGCCTCCAATTTTTGAATGTCTTTGGGGACGTGGATGTTTTTGAGGTGTACGCGTGCGCCCACTTCATCGAGGACATCAATGGCCTTGTCCGGTAAAAAGCGGTCCGTTACATAGCGGTCGCTGAGCTTCACACAGGCCTGGATGGCTTCATCCGAATAGCGAACGTGATGAAACTCTTCATACTTGGGTTTGATGTTTTCCAAAATGTGGATGGCTTCTTCCGGTGTAGGCGGGTCCACCATGACTTTCTGAAAACGGCGATCCAAGGCTCCGTCTTTTTCGATGTACTGGCGATACTCGTCGAGGGTAGAAGCACCAATGCACTGCAACTCGCCTCTTGCCAGGGCCGGTTTAAAGATGTTGGAAGCGTCGAGCGAACCGGTGGCACCTCCGGCGCCTACAATGGTATGAATCTCATCAATGAAGAGAATCACATCGCGGGATTTCTCCAGTTCGTTCATGATGGCCTTCATGCGCTCTTCAAACTGACCGCGGTATTTGGTACCTGCGACCAAAGCCGCCAGGTCGAGCATCACGATGCGCTTATCGAAAAGGGTACGAGAGACCTTTTTTTCCGTAATGCGCAGAGCCAGGCCTTCCACAATAGCTGTTTTACCTACACCGGGTTCGCCGATGAGGATGGGGTTATTCTTCTTTCGGCGGGAGAGTATCTGGGATACGCGTTCGATTTCGCGATCGCGGCCAATGATGGGGTCCAGTTTTCCTTCTTCAGCTAATTTGGTAACATCTCTCCCAAAGTTATCCAGCACCGGCGTTTTGGACTTGGAGCCTGTTTTTTTGTGCTGCAGGCGTCGAGCCGGTTCATCTTCCATGGGGTTGTCTTCGTCTGAAGCCATGAGAAAGGGGTCTGTTACAGAGAAATCGCTTTGGTGGTTGGCAATTTCCAATTCCGTGCGAAACAGTTCGTAATCCACATCAAACTCGTGCAGAATCCTGCTGGCCAGGTTTTCGTTGTGGCGCAGAATGGATAAGACGATGTGTTCCGGGTATATCTCTTCAGTAGCCATTTCGGTGGCTTCGAGGAAAGTGATTTTCAGGACTTTGGCAGCCAGGCGGTTGAGGGGAAGATTGCCTACATTCAACATCTCGCCTGTAGTAGAGCTATGCTGAATGGAATGCTCTATAGTACGTCTCAATTCCTGTGTATCCACATCCAGCGACTGCAGTATTCTCACGGCCAGCGATTCAGGGTAATCCAACACCCCCAAAAGCAAGTGCTCTGCACCAATATAGTCATGGCCCAATCGCACAGCCATTTGGCGGCTGCGCGAAATGATTTCCTTGACCTGAGGCGAAAATTTTCTATCCATGTCGTTCTCTCTGATTTTGAACGTAAGTAACAAAAGGTAAACTCAATAAAACAATGCCACAAACGCCAATTAGTTCAATGATGCCTGTGGAAAAGGGCCTGAAAACATGCATCTGCTTACAGGGCCTGTTTTCGGAGACATCATTACACCCATTGAACGGCCAAAGATACAACCCGTAGCTCTTTGAAGCAAGCCTTCTTCAAACTTTCTTGCCGGATTTGGCTCCATGTGATAAGATTTTGATATTTTTGCATCGAATAAAGGACTTTTATTGATTGTAAGCCGCCGTGTAGCACAGCCGGAGAGCTCGGTTCGAAATGTCTGATGCGGCAGAATAAACAAGGAGACACCCATGAAATTTTCACTTAAGACCACGCCCCATTACGCAGTTTTTGAGTTGCAGGAATCTACCTTGAACTCCGTGATGGCTCCGGAATTAAAATCCAAATTGGTCGTACTCTCCAACGAGGGTATCAAACGCCTGATTTTAGACCTGTCCAACCTGGAATATGTGGATTCATCAGGTCTCAGTGCCATTCTGACGGCCGATCGCCTTTGGGGCGGGGAAAAGGGCAATTTTATCCTGACAGGCGTGGTGCATTCCGGTGTAAAAAAACTGATTTCCATTTCCCGCTTAGATAAGGTACTCAATATCATCCCGACCATCTCAGAGGCCGAAGATTACTTCAAAATGGAAGAGCTGGAACGTCAGTTGATGGCTGATCCGGGTGAACCCATGGAAGAGTAAATACCCGACACATGCCGGATGCAGCCTCTTTGGGCGTAACGATATTGGGTAGCGGAGGCGCTTTGTATGCCCACGGGCGGCATCCTTCAGGCCAGGTACTGCATATTCGACAGCACCGGTTTTTGATAGATTGCAGCGAAGGCGTCCAGTTTCGGATGGCCGATCTGGGGATTTCACCCTTTCCCATACAGCAGATTTTCATTACCCACTTGCATGGCGATCATTACTTCGGCCTGGTGGCTTTGTTGAGCAGCATGATTCTGCAAGGGCGGAAAAAGCCTCTCAGCATCTTTTCTCCGGCAGGTCTGGAGCCAATCATCCGGATGCAACTGGAGATAGCCGGAAAGGAAACGGGTTTTCCATTGCAATTTGTGGAGTTGCTTACGGAACATGATCCATATTGTGTTTTCGAGAATGACGATCTGGCTGTGTGGACTTTACCTCTTCGGCACCGCATTCCGGTATCGGGCTACCTGTTTCGGGAAAAAGCAGGGCAGCGAAAAATGATCAAAGAAAAAATCGAGGAATTCGGACTGAGCATTGAGCAGATCAAAGCGGTGAAACGTGGTGAGGCCATCTTCTTGGGCGGGAAGAAAATTCCTGCTGAAAGGTTGAGCACGGACCCCGAGCCTCCGCGTTCTTTTGCCTATTGCAGCGATACGGCCTATTTCCCGGAGCTGGCAGGAATGATTCAGAACGTAGATCTGCTCTATCACGAAAGCACATTTGTGCAGGCTGATAAGGCCAGGGCGAGGCGTTCTATGCATGCTACGGCTAAAGAAGCGGCTATGGTTGCCCGGGATGCTCATGCAGGCAAATTGCTTTTGGGGCATTTTTCTGGAAAGTACAACGGCTTAGGCCCCCTCTTAGAGGAGGCCCGCGCCGTGTTTCCAAATACTTTTTTGGTCGAAGAGGGAAAAACTTATTTCCCGTAAGGGGGAGAAGAGAGAGCTATATACACCGACAGGCTCAAGCCAACTTGGTGATATCTCTTATCAGGATGCTGCGCCTGTTGAAGTTGATGAGATTTTCTTTGCGCAATTCATTCAGGACACTGGTAACCGTCTGGCGGGAGGTGCCTGTGATGTTGGCAATTTCCTGCTGTGTCAGGCAGTGCTTGAATAGCATTTCGTAACCGACGCGGCGACCGCGCAGGCGCGCCATTTCCTTGAGAAAGTCAATGATGCGGGTGCGGGCGTCCTTGAAAATCAGCGATTCCAACTTTTTCTCTGTACGCTGCAAGCGGCCACCTACCAAATTGAGGACGTTCATACTCAACTCGTGGTTCTTGCGCATCAGTTCTTTAAAACCGTTTACATCTATTTCAATGAAACTCACCGTTTGACTCATGGCCATGGCAAATTCAGAGCGCGTTTCGACTCCGACTAAGCCCAACTCTCCGAAAATGGACAGCGGATGCAACACGCTCTTGATCACTTCGCGTTCATCTTCCGATTGCCGGCCCGTTTTGATGATGCCTTCGGTGAGGATGTACAGTTTGTCTGCGCATTCACCAGGATAGAAGATGTACTTGTATCTGGGCACAGACCTCAGGCGGGAAATCTTTTCCAGTTCATGTAATTCTCCCTCCGAAAGAACCTGAAAAAAGGACAATTGCCTGAAAATATCAGTAAAAGAAATCACTTTTCCCATGGTAAAAAATTTTTAAGCGCAATGCAATGGTTGTTTACGATAGCAAAAGTCGCATTCAGGCCGGGAGCAAACAAGTACAAACATGGCGATTTGTCTCGTTTGTTTTTTGAAAAAAATATTATAAATCATTGATTTACAGCAAATTAGGTTAGATTAAATGTGCTTTTTGTCTAAAACTTAATTGTCTTTATCAAAAATGCTATATGAGGGCAAAGAGGGCATCCGGCCCTGTGTTTTCCAAGAAGTAAAGCCTGTCTGGCAGCTAAGAACCCGGCTGTCGCGTTGTATTTAACGAAAAGCCCATTGAATTAAAATCCACTTGGAGGGCAACTATTTGCGGGGAAAAATCATTACATGAAGTAAGGAATTGGAGCATACAGCCTGAAGCCAGAAGGGGAGAAGCACCATCTCATGTTGCTTTTAAGGAATCTGCCTCAGGCATCTGAACACACATCATGGAGACAAATCACATAGAGGCATACCGAACGGCTCTCGCTGTTCAGTTAGGCGTTTCAGAGCAACATATCAGTCTTTTTGGTAAAGGGCGGCAAGGACTTTATGCGCTTTTACGTGCCCTGGAAATAGGGGAGGGAGACGAAGTCATTCTTCCTGCATTCACCTGCGTGGTGGTACCCAATGCCGTTCTTTACGCCGGGGCACATCCGGTTTATGTGGACATAGAAGCGTGTACCTTTAATGCCTCTGTAGAAAAAATTGAAGCGGCACTTACCCCCAATACAAAAGCCATCATCGTACAGAACACTTTTGGTCTGAGTCCGGATTTTGATCCCATCATAGAGCTTGCACACCGGCGAGGCATCTTTGTCATTGAGGATTGTGCGCACGGTTTTGGAGGGCAATACAAGGGGCAGGCCAATGGTACCCTGGGCGATGCTGCATTCTTTTCCACCCAATGGAACAAACCCTTCTCGACGGGCCTGGGGGGCTTTGTCTATGTAAAGTCCTCTCATTTGGCGAAAGCCATGAGAGAGAAAGAAAGTAAATTACAAGCGCCTTCCCGCCTGTTTGAGTGGTCCTTGCGCATGCAACTTCTCGCCCGCAAATACTTGTTGCGTCCGGCTTTGTACTGGCCTTTGTTGAAATTGTACCGCAAGCTCAGTAAGTGGAGCATCGTTTCCGGCTCCTCTGAATCGGCCGAATTGGTTTCCACGGAAATGCCGGAGAATTATCTCAGAGCCTTTGGAGAAAGTCAGGCCAGAGAAGGCCTCCGGGCCTTGAGCAATTTTGATGAACTACTCGCTCATCGCCAAAAAGTGGCTGCTTTCTATGACTACTTATTTCGATCTTTGGATTTACCCCGGCCACATGTACCTTCCTATGCAAGCCATGGCTGGCTCCGCTATCCCTTCCTGGTGAAAGAGCGCGAAAAATTCCTTCGCAAAGCCGAGCAGGAACGCATTCCCATCGGCGATTGGATGCGCAGCCCCTTACATCCTGTCAGCTCCAACTGGGCACAATGGAAATACCCCTACGGCCAATATCCTATTGGTGAATACCTCAGCGCTCACGTGTTAAACCTGTTGACCGATACCGACATTACAGAAAAACAGCTCACCCGCATAGCCGATTTTATTCGCAAAAATGCACATGACCTGATGCCATTGCCACAGGTACTCCAAGGAAAGCCCGTCCAATGTGTTCAGTTGGAAGAAGCCGGCATAGGATAACCTCCGTACTCTTCTCGCAACAATTTCTCAATGTCTTTGATAAAGCGATCCACCTCTTTTGGGTCTGTGCCATCACAAAATGAGCGCACATGCCTGTTTTTATCAACAAGAATGAGACGACCACTGTGATCAAAACCTCCGGGCACATCGGGGTCTTCCTGGGCTACGCTGAAATAATCATCAGCTATGCCATAAATTTCTTCTTTTGAGCCGGTAACAAAATGCCACTTATCGGCGCTTACACCGAGTTTTTCTGCGTAGCGCTTTAAAGCAGGCACCGTATCGTTTCGGGTATCTATGCTATGTGCCAACAACAATACTCTTTCGTCATCCTTAAAGTGGTCGTAAATGCGCTTCATCTGCTTGGTGGTCTTTGGGCAAATGGTAGGGCAATGGATGAAGAAAAAATCAGCAACATAGGCTTTGCCTGCAAAAGTCTCATTGCTTACCCACTGGCTATCCTGGTCCATGAAACGAAAATCCGGAATTTGTGGATAAACAGTATCTCCCTCCACAATTTCCACATTTCCAATGATGGGCAGGGGCGGGTCGGGCTGTTGACAGGCTGATGCTGACAACGCCCAAAACAGGTAAAATGCAACAGAGAAATTCCAAAGAAGAGTTCTCATGTTTAGTTTGTTTTAGTCATGTTGTCGGGTGTGCAGAGGATGAAGTCTGCTTTCCCCCTGTTTTCTTCTCCCAGCTGAGTGATATCATCAAGGCTGACAGTAGTTATGGTCATAACTTTGCTGCCCTTGGCGTAGTCATGTAAATAAGCTACGATGCTCTCCTTGTTGTCAGAGTGGTAAGAGCCGTTGAAATGCAGGAAAAGCCCGCCTTTCGGCAAATTTTGGCTGATAAACCAAGCCATGGTGGCGTCTTTTACAGCCTGCGAGTAGGGGAGGTTCTCACGGGCTGTGCCTCCATGTGAGGCCATTTGGAGAATGTCTCTGTAACATTTCAGCGTGGTATCCACTTCAATGGGAAGAGGAGCTATATGCTGCTTAGCCTCTGCACTAAGGCTGTCTAAAACAGCCAATCCGCGCCGGTAAACCAAATTGGCATATCGCCTGGGGATGTTGGTAGCGACAAAGGACAATTGATGATTTTTGGCGAAAGCCACCAGAGGGCTGTAGTCTGTGTCATAGTTGGGCCAAACCTTGGCTTCATTCTTCAAATCTTTTTCCCGAATAAAACCTTGGAGGTATTCGTCCAGGACGAGTTGATTGTCTGCCTCGAACATTTCCGCGCCCAGTACGATTTTGCCCTCACATAGTTTATACAATTCTTCTGTCAGAAGCAATTGCATCCAGTGTGCGATGGGGTCATTATGGCTTTCGCCAAATAAAACGATATCTGCTTTGGCCAGTTCTTCGGCCATGGTTTGGAAGGCTACGGGTTCACCGTTGCCCCGATACAGTATGTAGGCCTGTGGAGTTTGTGCGAAAGTTGTTGTAGAGAACATCATTGCCAAACTTAGAAGTGAAAAAAAGAGAGAAAGTTGCTTCATGATTTCATTTAGTTTCTAAAAGTTTCAAGGTATCTAAACCGGTTCGTATTTGTACAAAGCGGTAGAGTTTTTCGGTCTCCTCTTGTTTTCGACGAGAGGACATGGCGTTGTGCCAACGTACTACAAAGGTTGGCCATTCAGTTGATTCTTTAAAATTGCTGGTTTCCATGTGGGCAAAGGAAATTTCCTCCAAATCGGGAAAGAGCACGGGCAATTCTTTCTGCATTTGTAAAAATATCGTTTGACTGCTTTGCAGGCTGTCAATGATTTGCAACAGACTGTCTTCGCGGGCGGTTTCCAGTCTTTGTATCTGTTGGCGGGCATCGAGCAGCTCCAGCATTTCGTTTTTGATGGAAGTTTCAAGTTTTTCAAACTCGCCTTTCGGCAAATGGGTGGGGATGGGCCGTATTTTTGCCTTGAGCTGAAGGGCGTCAAAATCCTGGCGCAGCGCTTGTAATGAATCTTCCGGAAGCGACTCGAATAGAAATAACTTCACTTCGAGGGAGTCGCTTTGTTTCATCTCGTCAACTTCCCAAAAAGCTTTGGGGTAGCGCTCTTTCATATATGCTTCGATGCGGTTTTCTCTGTTGATCTTGTCGAGGACTTTTGTCAAAATATACACACTGGGCAAAATGATGATCAGGCTGAAGAGAAGGATGATCCACTGTGTTCGGCGCTTTTCGGCCAGGTCTTGAAATTCTTTGAAGGGGAATTTCAGATAACGGACAATGAGGTAAGTGGCCAGGGCGACGAATGCGGTGTTGAGGAAGAAAAGGTAAAAGGAGTTGAGGGCGATATCCCATTGCGCTTTAGCCAGGCCAAAGCCCGTTACGCACAGGGGAGGCATCAAGGCGGTTGCTATGGCCACGCCCGGCAAGGCGCTGGAGGGCTCTTTTCGGGAAATAGAGATGATTCCGGCAATGCCTCCGAAGAAGGCTACCATGACATCGAGGAAAGTGGGGGCTGTTCGGGCTTCTATTTCAGAAGTGAGGCGCCCCAGAGGAGTCAGTTTAAAATAGAGGTAGCTGGTCAGAAGGGCAATGGCTATGGCAATGAGGATGTTTTTCAGCGAGATGCTGAGCATGTTCCTGTCGTTGATCCCTATAGACAGGCCGATGCCGAGGATGGGGGCCATGAGAGGCGAAATCAGCATGGCCCCAATGATGATGGCCGGGGAGTTGAGGTCCAGGCCGAGCGAGGCTACCATGATGGAGCACATCAGCAGCCAGGCGTTGGCCCCCTGCATGCGTTTGTTGTTCTTGATGGAAATGATGGTGCCTTCTGTGTCTAAGCCCTCGCGCAAGTTTAGCAGCTGGCCGAAAAAGTCCGGCAGGGCTGAAAACAATTCATCCAGCCCTTTGCGCACGCGGCTCGAGGGGTCTTCGGGCATTTTGGGCGTAGAAGGTGGGGCATCCATTAGTGCAAAAGTTTTCCGTCTAACATGGGCAACTCTCGATCGCTGAGTCGGGCCAGCTCTTTGTTATGGGTTACGATTACAAAGGTATGACCGAAGTCATCGCGAAGTTTGAAGAGCAATTGATGCAGCTCTTCAGAGGATACAGAGTCGAGGTTGCCCGAAGGCTCATCGGCAAAGATAACTTTGGGGCTGTTGATCAGCGCCCGCGCCACAGCCACCCGCTGCTGCTCACCGCCTGACAACTCGGAGGGTTTGTGGTCCAGGCGCTCTGACAAGCCGAGATATTCCAATAACCCGGTAGCCCTTTGGACGATTTCTTTCTTGCTTTTCCCTGCGATGAATGCGGGGATCATGACGTTTTCCAGGGCTGTGAACTCGGGCAACAGGTGGTGAAACTGGAAGACAAAGCCGATTTCAAGGTTGCGGAAAGCGGCAAGGGCTTTTCCCTTCAGGTCATTGATATTTTTACCTTCGATGCTCAGCTTGCCGGCATCAGCCCGGTCGAGTGTTCCGAGAATGTGCAAAAGAGTCGTTTTGCCGGCGCCGGATTTTCCGGTGATGCATACAAACTCGCCCTTCCCAATATCCACATCCACACCGCGTAGCACTTCGAGAGAGCCGTAACTTTTGTGCAATCCTCTGGCTGTAATCATAACAATTCCATTAAAGGCGAAAGCTGCCTTTTCTATGGCTTTCGCCAAAACGCAAACGGGATGTATTTTTAAGCTCCGTTGCGCGCTCAAAATTTGAGGCCTGAGGGCGGCAGCCGACAGGCAGGCCCAAAAGTAAGGAAAAATTTACGTATCGCAAGCGGTGACAAAAATCACTAATGAGTATGTCCCATGTCCTTATCTTTGCTACATAAGCACACATGGAATTTCGGCTCCAAAAAGTGCTCCATTTTTTATTTTGTCATTCTTTAAAAGAAATTTAACCATGAAGTGGAAAATCCTTTCAATGCTTACGCTTGCTGTTTTCTTTGGCCTTTATGCCTGTGGTGGCCAGGAGAGCGCTGAAGAAGCAGATACTACCGATGAGGCGCCGGCCTCCATGGTAGAAGACGAACCCGAAGCCTCTCCTTTTGGCGTAGGACCCATTCAGGAAGAAATTGTTTTGCCCGACGAAATTGATCAGGCTTTGGTAGAAAAGGGCAAGGAAATATACAAAGCCAGATGCGCTGCCTGTCACAATCCGGAGCAGGATGCAATAGGCCCGAGCCAAAAGGGCATTTTCGAACGCCGCAACCCGACCTGGGTCATGAATATGATCCTGAACCCCGAGGGCATGATCAAGGAAGACCCTGTGGCCAAAGAGTTGTTTCAGAAATACAACAAAGTGGCCATGACCAACATGGGACTGACTCAGGACGATGCCCGTGCCGTCATGGAGTACATTCGCACTTTCTGAGATGAAAATTCACTTTTGTTGTCTGCTGAAATAAAAAGAGCTGCTCGAGGGCAGCTCTTTTTTATTCCTGCGACTTTCGGTGGTCTGCAAGAAATTTTTCTAACCCAATATCTGTCAGGGGATGTTTCAACAGCC
>JALVES010000132.1 GCA_027030635.1 Saprospiraceae bacterium
CTCATCGCCGGCTTCGATAAGCTCTGTGGCGCTCTTTTCGATTTTCAACTCGGCTATGCAGGTGGGCAGAACGGTAAAGTCCTCCACCCCGTCTTTGTTGTCGTTGGCCGAGCCCTGGTCGGCATAATAGCCCAAGCCTCGGCGGGCGAAGACCTCCCAGATTAAGCACTGGTTGGCGCCTCCGTAAAGGGCGTAGTCGGCTGCGAGGATGGCATCGCGGCCATCCACAAAGCCCGGGCTGCAATTTTGCATCTTCATGGCCTCCGTAACCAGTTGAATGGCCATGTTGTTGCCACCCGTGCCGTTGTAAATATCCGGGTCCCAGCCGTATTCATCGCTCATGGCCCAGTACAAATCCCAAAGCATAGAGCACCAGACGGCCCCCACGCCATGCGGCACGGAAGCCGCGACGATGTCTGAATAAGTCAGGGGGTCCACCTCCATATCCGTAGAATAAGGATAAGCGCGTATCCCCTTGCCATCGGTATCCTGGCGGATGACATAAGTACCTACGCCGCGGCGCTTCTCGGGCGTATCTCCCGGACGGGCTGTCAGCGCTATGGCATAGAAATCGCTCCAGCCCTCACCCATTTGTTCGCCATTGAAAAGGCAATCGGTATTGAAGCGACCGCCCGTCAGGCGGTTGGACAGGCCATGCGTGTTTTCGTGGATGATGATGCCATTGTCTAAGTCGGAAGTCAAATAAACAGGCCCGGAATTGGTCGGCTGACCAATGGTTACAAACAAGCCATCGTCGAGCGCCTGCCTCAGGATGGCGCAATCGGGGGCATCCAACATCACGGTGGGGATGTTGGGATCGGGTATGTCCGGCACGCCGGCCATGCCTATGGTGCCTTCTTCAAAATTGCAAATGATGACGGCAATGGCGCCGGCCTCTTCGGCATTGGCCGTTTTGAGTTCAAAGTAGCAGCCGCCGCGGTCAATGAGGGCAATTTTCCCGTCTAACTCATCGGCATTGACAAAGGGCGTCTCACAGCCATCGGTGATGAAGGGCGCATAAGTGGGGTCTTCCACGGCTACCACCTGGCCCGTGACATTGACGGTCAGGGGGTCGGGGCCGTATTGCGCCACGCCTGTGCTGTACAAGCCCGCTATGGAGGCGGGTTCGGTAACTTCCACCAGGCGGTTGCCGCTGCTCCAGAGGAACATGTTCATCACACCGCTGCCTCCATCGGGCGGCGTGGAGAAATTGGCGTTGTTCAGGGCGCTGTTTGCCTCGGGGTCATCGCTGCCGTAGGAGCCGCGGGCGATTACGCCATCGCCGTCTCCGCTGGCGCCTGAGTAATTCATTTGCTGAAAAGCGCCTCCCTCCTCATCAAAGCCGTAATGCCACATGATGTCGTGATAGGTGTTGATGGTGGCAAAGAGGTTGGTGATGGAGGCATCCTTGTACTCCACGGGCTCTTGTGCGGGGTCGTAGGGAAAATCGAACTGCAGGTTGGCTCCTCCATCCGTGTTAAAATCAGCATTGCCATCGGCATCGCCATCCCAAAAGGCATGCACATTGTTGCCTCGCGTATAGGTGTATTCCGCACCATCCTGGCCGTCGGTATCGTGCCAGCCGTAAGGCGAAGCATCCACATCAGCCGGGTCGGTCAGCAGTGTGCGATCGCCATGCGAGGGGCTTTCCACGGGCAGGGCAAAGACGTTGTAAACGGCTCCGTCGGTAGAGGGCGAGGGCGGCAGCAGCGCCACGCTTTCCTCCTGCTCACAGGTAGAAACCGGCGCCAGCACATTGGCCGGATTGGTACAATAAACCGTGCGGTTGTGCTGAGCGAGGATATCTCCGCTGAGGGCATGTACGAAAAACACCCAGTGGTCGGAGCTACCGGGAGGGGCCATCTCCACTTTCCAGCAAAGTTGCAGGCTTTGGCCTTCTTCGACGGGCAGGTAAACCAGGCGGGCCGTAATGGGGTGTTTCGACCAGGCCGCATGGGCATATTCAAACTCGTGCTCGCCCTTTTTGGCGATGATTTGAGGATAGCCTTTCGGCAAACCCGCTTCCTCGGCGGGCAGACGCAGATGCTCAGCGGCTTTGACTACGGCCTCACCCGCCTGCAGGCCGGGCTGCGTAGCAAACGCCTTTTGCTGTGCCGCAGGCACCAGCTGATTGCTCACGCGAAAGACTTTCCCGTTGGCATCAAGCACGACATGACAAAGGCCGCCGGCAACTTCTATGCCGTGGACGGTCTGAACAAAATAGACATACGTCAGGCCCGAAGGCTTGCTGAAATGGACATCCTGCACTTGCAGTTGCTCCACATCGCTTTTTTGCAGGGAGTTTTCGCCGAGATGCTCCATCAGGTATTTTCTGGCCTGCGCTTCAGGCGACTGGGCCGAGAGGACTACGCTGCTTAGAAAAAAGCAGCATAAGAGGTAAAGGGTGTTCTTCCACATACTTGGTTTGTTTAATGGTGATTCGAAGCCCCGCTCGAGCAGCAAGCAGAGGGTTCGAAAGAGAAATCTCATGGGTTTTGCCTGCCAAAAATAAACAGATTGAGCATTTTCAGGGCAAATAACACTTTCAAATGTCGCATATACTGCCAAAGAGGCTATCTTTACCCAATGAAACAAAAAAATGCCGGCCTTATTTTTGGCCGCCATCCGGTAGAAGAAGCATTGAGAGAGCAGACGCAGTTGGAGAAAGTCTTCCTGCTGCAAGGCACGCGGGGAGAGTTCGAGAAGCTCATCCGCCGCCTGTGCCGCGAGCGGGGCGTGCCCCTTCAAATGGTTCCGAAGCAAAAACTGGACCGCATGGTGCGGGGCAATCACCAGGGCATTGTGCTTACCCTCTCGGCCATCCCCTTCTATCGGTTGGAAGACGTCCTGCCTCAGCTCTACGAACAGGGCGAAGTACCCCTGCTGGCTGTACTCGACGGCATCACCGACGTGCGCAACATGGGCGCCATAGCCCGCTCAGCCGAGCTTTGCGGCGTACACGCGCTGGTGATCTCGCAAAAAGGCCATGCCCGCCTGCACGAAGACGCCATCAAGACCTCCGCCGGCGCCCTGCTGCGCCTGCCCGTATGCCGCGAACCGGCCACCACTACAGCCGTACAATACCTGCTCGACAGCGGCATACAGGTATTGGCTGCCCGCGAAAGCGCTTCAAAAACCCTGCGGGAAATAGACCTCAACCAACCCGTCGCCTTCGTCTTCGGCGATGAAGGCAAAGGCATCAGCCGGGCCACAGAGCAAATTTGCACGGCCTCCTTCCGCATCCCGCAAAAGGGCAAAGGAAACTCTTTCAACGTATCCGTAGCTGCCGGAATCTGTTTCTATGAAAGCATGATGCAGCGAACGCCTTAGTCTGTGCAAACACAGACTAACTGATGAGACAAACCCGCCTCTCTTTGCACGCAAACGGCTGTTCACGCGCATCCATTTACAGGCATACCAATAATGTCCGCTTCCCTTCTCTTCAACGCTGTAGAAACGCAAAAAGAAGACAAGCGAGGAAAAGCAGCAAAACAAGCCACTGATCCAACGGAAGCTTATCCGATTGGGGCTTCATGATGTTTCATTTTGGGGTTATGATGGGGTAAAGATAGGAGTTTTTTTGAAAAAACTCCTATCTTTTATGTCATTAAATCCGCAACGGCTTTTGTTATTCTGCTTTTAACCTTCTCCCAACTTACCGTTTTATCGAACACAACAGGATCTGCATATTGCTCAGCATCCTCAAAATACCCCAGGCTCTTAATCACGTGAAAAACTTCGTATTGTTTGAATTTCTTCTTAAAAAGTTCGAGTATTCTTTCCAATGGCATGCTTTCAAGAAGATAGTAAAGGTCAAAAAAGTCCTTCTTGCTTCCTCTTTGTGTAATTGCCTTCAACTTCATGGGGGCGATATCTTTTATATCTAACATACGAACGCCCTCTACCAGCAAAGGAGGAAATAAAATGGGATAAGACATCTTCACAAAGTCAACCTTAACCTGATTTACATAGGAAATAAGCATGCGATTTTCTTCTGAGACTATAGAAAACTCAAACTCCTCATCAAGAGCTTGA
>JALVES010000133.1 GCA_027030635.1 Saprospiraceae bacterium
CTCCGCCAACATCACCCGTCGCTTCCCCAAACTGCACGACATGGCCTTCGAAGCCGAAATGCTCAGCGAAAACAATCGCCGTTTGCCGAAAGGCAGCCCCTCAAATGCCCCGGCCGACACCCTTTCCCCCCTCAGCAACCGCTTCGAGGAGTATCGCCTGCGTTGGCGCAGCCCACAAAGCGAAAATTTCAGCACAGCCCTCGGCTATACCTTCCGCTTCGATTATTTGCCGAAAGGCACCGCCCTCTCCCAAAGCGACAGCCTGCTCACAGACAGCTCCGGCTTCACCCGCGACCAACGCTGGTTTCGCTACAGCCAGGCCCGCGAATGGCAATGGGAAGGCAAGTGGCTGAGGCGCCACACAAACCTCCGCCGCTCGCAACTCAACTGGAATCTAAAATACAGAAAAACAACAATAGCTCTGACATCGCCCGATGAGCCCGCGGCCAGCGACAACGACTCCTATCTCGGCCGCCTGCAGTGGCAGTGGAGCCTCGGCAAGGGCAGCCTCAGAGGCGGCACCTCCTACCAAATCAGCTCGGGCAGCGAACAAAAACTGCTCTTCGTTTACAAGGCCGTCAATCCGGGCGAGGGCGTTTACCAACACATTGATTTCAACGGAGACGGACTGGAGCAAAACAACGAATTCGTCATAGCCCCCAATCCCGACCAAGCCAATTACCTGCGCATCGCCATCTTCACCGGCGAATTCATACGCACCAATAATCTGATTTTCAGCCAAAACCTGTACGTAGAGCCCCGCGCCATCTGGCGTAAGGAAAAGGGCTGGCACGGCCTGCTGAGCCGGTTTTCCCTCAAGTCCGGCCTGCAAATAGACCAAAAAACCCCCGCCCAAAGCGCCGGAGCCACCCGCAGCCTGCTGCCCGCTCTGCGCATCGAAGCCGTGCCCGACTCCCTCATCATCGCGCTGAATTTTCGCCAACAACACTTACTCAACTTCCGGGCAGGCGACCGCTGGAGCGCCCAATGGCAGTGGAACGAAACCCGCAGCCGCATCGTACTCACCACCGGCTTCGAATCCCGCGCCCTCCAAAAACAAGAATGGCTCATCAGGTGGACACCCTCTTCACAGTGGACTTTCAGACTCCCCTTCTCGCTCGGAAGCAACAGCTCGCAAACAGAAAATTTTCCGGACAGAAATTACGACATCGCCTTTCGGCAAACAGAACCCTCCCTGAGCTGGATACCCGCAAAAAACTGGCGCATCCAAAGCAGCGGCCTCTGGAGCATCTCTCAAAACCGCGAAGGCGAAGAACGCGCACGGCGCCTCAGCCTCTCCCTCGGCTTCAACTACCGCCTCAGCAGCCGCACTTCGCTGCTCGCTGACTTCACCTGGACCGACATGGCCTTCGAGGGAGAAACCAACTCTCCGGCGGGCTTCGCCATCCTCAACGGCCTGCTGCCCGGCACCAACTTCCAATGGGGCATCAATCTCGACCAACAACTCCCCAACAACCTCCGCCTCAGCCTCCTCTACAACGGCCGCAAAAACGGCGAACTGCCCGTCGTACACACCGGCCAGGCCAGACTGACCGCCCTGTTTTGATAAACTCTCACTTCCCCCTTACGCTTTCTTCCAGAAAGTTCGTCATTTTCGTAAACAAATTAAGCCTCGTCAGCCCGCCATAAATGCCGTGGTTTTTGTTGGGATAGAAAAACGACTCAAACTGCTTGTTGGCCCTGACGAGGGCATTCACCATCTCCACGCTATGCTGAAAATGGACGTTGTCATCGCCCATGCCGTGTACCAGCAGATAGCGCCCGCGCAGACGATCGGCAAAATACACCGGCGAATTGTCGTGATAGCCTGAGGGATTTTCCTCCGTAGTACGCATGTAGCGCTCCGTGTAAATGGTGTCGTACCACTTCCAGTTGGTAACCGGCGCCACCGCAATGGCATAGCTAAACACCTCATTTCCCTTGAGGATGCAGTTGGAAGACATGTACCCCCCGTAGCTCCAGCCGAAGATGCCGATTTTGGTCTCGTCTATAAAGGGCTTTTCCGCCAGATAGTTGGCAGCGGCAATTTGGTCTTCCGTCTCGTACTTGCCCAGCTCGAGGTAAGTCATTTTCTTGAACTCCTCGCCCCGCGCGCCCGTCCCGCGATTGTCCACGCTGACGACCACGAAGCCCTTTTGGGCCAGCATCTGAAACCACCAATAATTTTGCCCGCCCCAACTGTCCATGACCGTCTGGCTGCCCGGACCGCCATAGACGTACATGAAGAGGGGGTATTTTTTTGCGGGGTCAAAATTCGGCGGCTTAATCATGTAGCCGTTTAAATCCACGCCATAGGGCGTTTTAAAGCTGAAAAACTCCACGGGCTGCACGCCGTATTTCTCTTGCTTTTTTTGCAGGTCTTTATTGTCCACAATGGTGCGCACGGCTTTGCCCTTGCGGTCATAGACCGCATAAACCGGCGGGGTATTTGCCGTAGAATGCTTTAAGACGCAATAGTCGAAAGTGGAGCTAAAGGTGGCGCTGTTCCAGCCTTTTTCGCGATGCAGAGCCCTTTTCTTTTTGCCTTCGAGCGAGATGCTGTAAACGCCGCGGCGCAGCGGCCCCTCATCCGTCGCCTGAAAGTACAGCAGGCCCTTGTCTTCGTCCAGACCGTAAAAGTCGGTTACTTCCCACTTGCCGGAGGTGATTTGGCGCAGCAAATTTCCCTGCATGTCGTAGAGGTAGATGTGGTTGTATCCGCTTTGTTCGCTCGTCCAGATAAAGCGGCGGCCGTCTTTGAGGAAAGTCAGGTTGTCGTGGATGTCTATGTACCAGCGATTTTTCTCGTGCAGCAGCAACTGCGTTTGGCCCGTAGCGGCATCGGCCAGCAGCAGTTGCAGGTCATTTTGATGGCGATTCATGTAGAAGACACAAAGTTGGTTGGGGTCTTGCGTCCATTTGATGCGGGGTACATAAAATTCATCAGTGGTGTCCAGAGCTACTTCTACGCTTTTGGCTTTCGCCAAATGATAGACGAAGATGCGCACCTCTGAGTTTTTCGTGCCCACCTTGGGGTACTTGAAAGTAACGTACTCGGGGTACAGCTCGTCTTCGTAAAGCGTCATGGTGAACTCCGGCACATCGCTCTCGTCGAAGCGGTAGTAGGCGATGCTGCTGCCATCGGGCGCCCATTGGAAGGCCCGTGCGAAGGAGAATTCCTCTTCATACACCCAATCTGTCGCTCCGTTAATGATGGCATTGCGCCGGCCATCTGTGGTGATGCGATGCACTTCACCGCTGTTGAGGTCTTTGTAGTAGAGGTCGTTCTCATACACAAAAGCCACCTTATCACCCTGCGGGCTGAAGGTTGCGTAGCGCTGTTTCCCTTCTTCAAAAAGAGGCGTCAACGACTGTCCGTCATACACGTAATAAGCTGCCCGGGTGGAATGGCGATAGATGTGCTCCACTTCCGTAGCAATGAGTATCTTCTGTTCATCGGGACTGAAGGCATAGGACTCCATATCCCCCACTCCCTCCTGAGCGCCGGCCGCTTCCCGCAAATCAAACAGCACAGCCGTCTGCTCACCGCTGCGCAAGTCGTATTGCAGGATGCGATTCCCCTTTTGAAGGCTGTAATGTACTCCATCCCGCTGAAAGTTAAAGCCCGGCGTGCTCTCAGGCCAAAAGGTGTAGTACTGCCAAATGTCTTCTAAGGTAATGGGCCGCTGCGCCACCGAAAGCAGGGCATAGCCGACGAAAAAGAGAAACAGGGTAATGCGCTTCATGTTTTTTTAAGGCGCAAGATACGCAACAGCTTGCATTATATGCTATGTTGGCTACACCAATTCCCCCGACAAACGCACGGCTCCGCGAGCTCGGGCTTACGCCTTTTGAATGGAGAATGGAGAATGGAGAATTGATAATGGAGAATGAACCAATGAAAGTTCCAAAGACTCGGCTTCTTTTGAATATCGAATATCGATTAACGATTTTTGATTTTTGATTTGGGCCCAACCAAAGGATCGGGGTGCCGACGTAAGGAGGACCCCCGAGCCGGCCTTTTAGA
>JALVES010000134.1 GCA_027030635.1 Saprospiraceae bacterium
CCAAAAAAAAATGCGCGACCGGGTTTTGAACGCGGGCTTTGAGGAGTGATTAAAGCAGTTTGGGCGGCAAGAGCAGTCCAAACTGCTTTAATCCGTATATTTGCATAAGGCCGGGCCGTTTGACCCCGGGAAAACTACACCGTCCTTATGAAAAAACTTATCTGCCGCCTTTTAGTGTTTTCGCTGTTTTTTGCAACTGTGCAAGCCCAAACTCCTCTTTCCGGTATCATTAACGATTATGCCGCAGTAACTGCCCTGGATACCTGCATGGGGCTTTTTGTGGTGGATGAGCCCGCTCCTTTTCAGGAGGGAGAGCCGGTCTTGATCATTCAAATGCAGGGGGCAAGCATAGACCAGAGCAACTCTTCTTCTTTTGGGGATGTGTTGGATTACGCCGGTGCCGGCCTTTACGAGCGGGCGGTCATTGCTGCCGTACAGGGAGATTCCCTTTTTATGCAGCAGCATTTGCAGTACGATTATCAGGTTACGGGGAATGTCCAAATTGTTTCCCTGCCCCAATACACCTCTGCTGTGGTGGTTGACACTCTGCGTGCCCAGGCCTGGAACGGGCAGACGGGAGGTGTTTTGGCTTTGGAGGTAAGTGATACGCTCTATCTACAGGCTCCCGTCATATTGGACGGGCAGGGCTTTCGCGGAGGTGTGCTGTTGCCTCAGGAAAGTTCCTGCCAGTGGTTTTTGCAGCAAAACGACTGGTACTATGCGCTCAGCGATTGGCGGGGCGCAGCTAAAGGCGAGGGCATTGCCGATTTCATAGCCGGCAAGGATGCCGGTCGCGGCGCTCAGGCCAATGGTGGTGGCGGCGGCAATGACCACAACAGCGGCGGTGGCGGAGGCGGCCAGAGCGGAGCCGCAGGAGGCAGGGGAGGAGATTATTATTACCAAAGCGTCTTTGGTTGCCCGGGCGTCTATCCCGGACGTGGTGGAAAGGCGCTGCAACCTGCATCCGACCGCGTATTCATGGGCGGCGGCGGAGGCTCCGGCCATGCAGATGATTCCGGTGCAGGCTCGGGCGGAGGCCGTGGCGGAGGCATCTTTATGGTCGAGACGGGCGTCTTGGTAACCAATGGTTTTGCCATTTCTTCTTCCGGCCTTTCGGCAAATATGGCCCCGGGCGATGGCGGCGGCGGCGGTGGTGCTGCGGGTACCATCGCTATCTTTGCTACGAGCATTCAGGGCAACGTTGACATCAAACTCACAGGCGGCTATGGCGGAGGCAGCAGCAGCGAGCCTGAGCGTTGCTATGGCCCGGGCGGCGGCGGCGCCGGTGGTCGCCTGATGTGCAATATACCGAATTTGAGTCCGGACTTGTCGGGAGGGCAGCCGGGAGAAAATACCGGTAATTTGAGCCAATGTGATGGTACTACCAATGGCGCTCAGGCCGGCGAAGCCGGCCTGTATGAAAACTGGGCAGGTTTGCCGCAGGGAGCAGAGCCTTTTATCTATCCTGCCCTCATGGCTGATTTGCCGGATACGCTGTTAGTTTGTGAGGGCGATGCCTTTCTACTGGGCATTGAGGCTGTGGGAGAAAATATTTCTTTGCAATGGCAGGTGGATGAAGGGGCCGGTTTTACGGATATTCCGCCGGGTGACTCCAATTATGCCGGTCAACAAACAGATGAGCTGACTGTTTTCGTCCAACCGGGCATGGAGGGCAACCGCTATCGCCTTGTACTTTCTCATCCCTGTTTTGAGTCGCTCACTTCCGGAGAATACCTGTTGCTGATTTTGCCATCACCTTTGGCTTCTTTTACTTCAGCCATTGATCAGCCTGCACTTACGGCAGGTTTTACGGCAACTGTTTCCAATGCCGACAGCCTTTGGTGGGACTTTGGCGATGGCACGGGTACGTCCTCAGCTTTGAACGTGAGCCATACTTATGTCTCAGGTGGTTCTTATACAGTTGTGTTGACGGTTTTCAATGCCTGTGGTTCTTATACCGTGGAAGAAGAGATTTTCTTTGGCGTACCTCCTCTGGCTCTTTTTTCCGTGGACCTGCCTTCGGGTTGTGCCCCGCATACCGCCCAGTTTGAAAACCAGTCTTTGGGTACGGACATCAGTTGGCAGTGGCATTTCCCCGGAGGCAGCCCCTCCACTTCCACGGATTTAAATCCGGTGGTTGTTTACTCCAACCCGGGCCTTTACGATGTGAGCCTGATTGTGGAAAACAACTTAGGCTCCGACACCTTGGAACAATACAATTACATTGAGGTGGTCTCTTTCCCGACTGCTGCTTTTAGCTGGGAAGTGAATGATCTGGAAGTCTCTTTCTTCGACAATTCTGTTGGCAATGCGGAGTTTTACGAGTGGGATTTTGGCGACGGCAGCCCCGTTTCCAACGAGC
The DNA here is from genome assembly GCA_027030635.1 of Saprospiraceae bacterium. GTDB lineage: Bacteria > Bacteroidota > Bacteroidia > Chitinophagales > Saprospiraceae > WGBN01. The sequence goes on from JALVES010000134.1 coordinate 2,363, forward strand.
AAAATCCCGTACACGTATTTCCCGCTTACGACAGCTATCTCGTTTCCTTTACCGCAGGCAATTTGCATTGCAGCAGCATCGCCACGGCCTATGTACAGCTCAAGCCCGTCGGCACGACTGAGCTTTCTTCTCTTTGGAGTTGGACGCTCTATCCCAACCCCTCCTCCGGCGATGTCCGTTTGCGCATAGAAAGTCCGGAGGCCGGTCCCTTGCAGATGCGTCTGTACGATGCACTTGGCCGCCTGCGCTATGCCCGCGAAGAAGCTTTGGGCAGGGGCGAAAACGAATACCATTTGGCTCTGCGGGATTTGCCGAAAGGCATTTATTACCTGCACTTCTTCTTTGAGGGGAAAGGCAGGGTATTGCCTTTGGTGGTGCGGTAGGTTTTGATTTGGAATCCTTTGCATTTCCTGCCCTCCCCCTGTCGGGTGAACTTAGCCGAACTCCCCCCTACCCCTACATCTGAACCTCTAAAAACCTTAGAATTTCCTTTTCTGCTTCGGCGGGGAATCTGTGCCAGTTGCCTTTTCGGAACCAGGTGAGCTGGCGTTTGGCGTAGCGGCGGGTATTTCTCTGTATGAGGCTGACGGCTTCGTCTAAGGAGATTTGTCCTTCGAGATGGGCGAAGAGTTCCTGGTAGCCTACGGTTTGCAGGGCTTTGAGACGGCGGTGGGGGAAGAGTTGTTGAGCTTCCTGCAGCAGGCCCTGCTCCATCATGAGGAGGACGCGTTGGTTGATGCGTTCGTAGAGCTGTTGGCGGGGGCGCTCTATCAGGAGATAAATGGGCTGAAAGGGGCGCGACTTTTGTTTTTTGCCCTGCTCCATTTGCCGAAAGGCAGAGAAAGGCTTACCTGTGTGGCGGATGACGGACAGTGCCCGGAGCAGTCGTCTGGAATTTTGCAGGTCCACCTGCTCGTAATAGCGGGGGTCTGTTTTTTTGAGTTCTTCCTGAAGGGATTGTAGCCCTTTTGTTTTTAAATCTTCTTCCAGTTTTCGGTGGATTTCGGGAGGCAGCTTGGGGAAGTCGTCGAGGCCTTCGCAGAGGGCCCGGATGTAGAGACCTGAGCCGCCGGTGAGTAAGGCGGAGTCGTGTTTTTGATAGAGTTTTTGGAGGCGTCGGAGGGCGTCTTGCTCGAACATGCCCACATCGTAGTGGTCAAAGATGCTGAGGGAGTTGATGAAGTGATGCGGGACGCGGGCGAGTTGTTGGGGAGTTGGTTTGGCGGTGCCGATGTTCATTTCGCGGTAGAACTGGCGGCTGTCGGCAGAGAGGATTTCCATGCCGAAGGTTTCGGCGAGGCGGATGGAGAGCTCCGTTTTGCCCACGGCGGTGGGGCCGGCCAATACGATCAGTTTTTTCATGGGTCGAAGTTCGGAATTTTTTATGAGTGTATGGGGTGCAATGGTTCATTAAGTTTTGAGATGGCAATATGCCCAAAATTCAGTGGATATCTAATACTCCTTTTATTTTTTGTCAACTTAGGCCTGATTGCAAAGTGGCATAAAATAAATGATACCATCTGACAATTGAACCTTTGTAAGAGCCCATCTCCGATCCCCGAGCTGGAGCCAAAGCGGAAGATCGGGGAGCGGATTTTTGAAGATTCGCTTAC
>JALVES010000135.1 GCA_027030635.1 Saprospiraceae bacterium
CAACATAAGTAACGACGCGGCCGTCTTCCAACTCTCCAAAGAGGTGTTTGCCTTTATCTAAAGTCATAGCTCTTCCATTTTGCGAAAGCATAAAAGAAGCAGCATTTTGCTGCAAGCCGTAAAGATAGTACAAAGGCCGGATAAATGGCAAGGCAACGGCCTTATAACTCAGCCAAATATCCAATAAACTCCCACGACAATGGCTAATACACCAGCCCACATCCGCAGTTGAAAGCGAACCTGCTTGCTATGCAGGCTCAGACGCCTGGAAAATTTGCCTATAAAGAGTGCATATAGCCCCATGGCGAGAATAGCTCCTGTAGCAAAGCCCAGTAAGTAGAAAACAGACTGCTGCCTTTCGGCAAAACCCAATGCGGGCAGCAGCAGGAACAAATGCGCTATGCCCGCAAAGCCATGTAAAACGCCTATGGCCAGGGCCAAACCCGCGTTTTGTCGAAAAGGCTTGTCATGCCTGTGCTCATCGTGCCGACTGCCATGCTTCTTCAAATGACGGTGCTCGTGGCCGTGAATGTGAACATAAGCCCCATCCTCGCTTTCATGCACGTGGGGATGCACGTGATGCCTGTGCTCCTTCCACACCCGATACACCGCACTCATGCCCAAAAAAATCAAAACCACGCCCACCAGTTGTTCGCTATGCATGGAAACGGACTCAATCGGAATGTAAGGCTTGAAAAACAAGTAAACCAAACCAATCAAAGCCATGCCGAGAACGTGCCCCACGCCCCAGGCAATGCCGATGGGTGTAAAGCGGCGCTTTTCCTCCAAGACCAGAGGCGTAACCGCAGCCAGATGGTCCGGCCCCGTCAGTACGTGAAAAGCCGAAGCGCCCAATCCGATGACAAAAGGTAAATCCGATAAAATCATAGCCAAATAAAAACTATCTTTGCAAAGATAGTCATTGAAGCCCAAACCGAAGCAGGTTTGGGAAATTTAAACGCTCTGATTCAGGAGTTTGAGCGGCTTATGGCGCCCAAACCCCTTCGCTTTGAGTACATCTGCCATGCACGAACTATCCATCGCACTCGGCATCGTGAAAATTGCGGAAACGGAAACCCGCAAAGCCGGAGCCTCTGCCGTCGAAAAAATCGAACTGCTCATAGGCTCCCTCTCCGGCGTCGAACAGGATGCCCTGCACTTCGTCTGGCCCATGGCGGTGAAAGGCAGCGTACTGGAAAACGCTGCACTCGACATAGAGACCGTTCCGGCCAAAGCCCGATGCCTGGAGTGTGAGCGCGAATTCGATTTAGAGCACATCTACGATGCCTGCCCCCACTGCAACAGCTACTTCAAAAACATCCTGCAGGGCAAAGAACTTCAGGTAAAAGCGCTTGAAGTCGTCTGAAAAGCTTATCTTTAAGCCATCAAAAAACAACATCATGTGTGGAGTATGCGGATGTGGCAACACCAACGGTAAAGCCACCATCACCAAACCCGGAGAAAATGCCCTCACCATAGAGGCGCACCAACACCATCACGGCCACGAACACGGCCATGAACACCACCATCATCACGGCAAATCCGTGCTGGAACTGGAACAGGACATCCTGCGCGAAAACCAACTGGCTGCCGCCAAAAACAGAGGTTATTTCGAGGCCAAAAACATCCTCGCCATCAACTTCGTCAGCTCGCCGGGCTCGGGAAAAACGACGCTGTTAGAGGAGACCCTCAAAGCGCTCAAAGACGAATTCCCCTGCTACGTCATCGAAGGCGACCAGCAAACCATGCACGATGCCAACCGCATTGATGCCCTCGGCATACCCGTGATTCAGGTCAACACAGGCCAGGGATGCCATCTGGAAAGCGACATGGTCTATGAAGCCGTCAAAAAGCTCAAGCCCAAAGAAAACGCCTTCCTCTTCATCGAAAACGTGGGCAACCTCGTCTGCCCCTCGCTCTTCGACCTGGGCGAAAGCAAACGGGTAGTCATCATCAGCACCACCGAAGGAGAAGACAAACCCATCAAATATCCCGACATCTTCCACTCGGCCGATCTGTGCATCATCAACAAAATGGACCTGGTGCCTTACCTCAACATCAGCGTAGAAAAAATCAAGGAATACGCCCTGCAGGTCAACCACCGGCTGCAGTTTTTTGAAACCTCCTGCACCACGGGTGCCGGCTTAGACGCCTGGCTCCAATGGCTGCGCGAACAAATCAAACAAAACGCCTGAATTATGTGTCTTTCAATTCCCGGAAAACTGGTGGCCATAACCTCCCAATTGGACGAGATTTTCCGCATGGGCGAAGTGGATTTCGACGGCATCAAAAAAGAAGTCAACCTCGCCATGGTGCCCGATGCCAAAGTAGGCGATTACGTACTCGTACACGTAGGCGCCGCCATCAGCATCATAGACGAAGAAGAAGCCAAAAGGACCTTCGAGCTCATCAAACAAATGGGCGAACTGGACGACTTAGAACCCGACTAACAAATTCGGGGCAACTGCTCTCCTACCTGCATACTCACCGGGCGCTTTCCGCCCAGAGCATTGGTGAGCAACACCCTGCCCGCATAGCTCTCCGTTACTTCGCCAATGACAGCGGCATGGCGGGATTTTTCATGAGCCTGCAAGGCCTCCACAACTGCTTCGGCCTGTTCAGGCTCCACGATGGCTATAAAGACGCCTTCGTTAGCTGTGTAAAGCGGGTCTAAGCCGAGGAGTTCACAGGCAGCCCGTACCTCTGGAGCAAGGGGTAAAGCGCGCTCCTGTAAAACCACGCCCAGGGATATATCCCGGGCAATCTCATTCAAAGTCGAAGCCAGCCCCCCGCGCGTGGGGTCGCGAAACAGTTTGATGCTGCCTCCAAAGCGCTCCAGCAAATCCATGACCAAATCGTTGAGGTTTGTGGTATCGCTCTCTATGGTCGTATCAAACTCCAGCCCCTGCCGCACCGACAAGATGGCAATCCCGTGCGTAGCTATCTGATTGCTGACCACGATTTTATCGCCCGGGCGAATGCGCCTCAAATCAATTTGCGCTTGCGGATGTACATGCCCCAGTCCCGTCGTATTGATAAAGACTTTATCGCCCTTGCCCTTATCCACCACCTTGGTATCGCCCGTAACCACCTTCACTCCCGCAGCATCACAGGCCTCGCGAATGCTGACCAGAATGCGCCAGAAATCCTCCATCGGCAAGCCCTCTTCCAGTATGAAACTCAGCGAAAGATACTCCGGCCTGGCGCCGCACATGGCGATGTCATTCACCGTTCCATTCACTGCCAGCTCGCCGATGTCGCCTCCCGGAAAGAAAATGGGGGAAATCACAAAGCTGTCCGTAGAAAAGGCAATGGGGCCCTGCATATTTAAAAAAGCTCCGTCGTGCCGCCCGTCCAGCATCTCATTTTTCAAGAGGTCGAAGACTCCGCTATCTAAGAGCTTGTTGGTCAATAAGCCCCCGCTGCCATGCCCCAGCGTGATGACGTCAAAATCAAATTTGGGCATGGGGCAATTGAGTTGCATTTTTTTTTCCATGAGAAACTACGTCTAAAGCATTCACGCAAAGATACGTTTTATTATCTTTGCTCATGCCTTATTTCGAACTGCCATCTGCCGGACCGCCCTCGTTTCCTCCTGCGCATTTTGCGGATCAGGAAGGCCTGCTCGCCACCGGTGGCGAACTCACAGCCGAGTGGTTGCTGGCCGCTTATCAGGCCGGCATCTACCTGTGGTGCAGCCCCATGGAACCGCTCTACTGGTGGTCGCCCGACCCAAGGATCGTCCTCTTTCCCGAAGACATCCACATCCCCGGGCCGGTACGGGCATTGCAAAACGACGAAAGCCTGCAAAAACGCTTTAACGCCGAGCTGCCACGCCTCATCAAACTCTGCGAAGAGCAATGGAATCAACCGCCGATGAGCAGAGAATGGCTGAGCGGAGCCTTCGCCCAGGCTTATCTCGAACTCGGGAAAACGGGCGTAGTGCGCTCCATCATCCTTCAAAAAAATGGCGAAATCCTCGGCGGCGCTTTTGGCGCTCTCCATGGCAGGGTTTTCTCCTGCGAATACGTCTGCGAAAACCAAAGCGGATATGCCGAACTGGCCCTGATCGAACTCAGCCGAAAACTGAGCACAGAAGGCATGGTCTGCATGGACCTGCACAAAGACACAAGCGCTACCGATGACATAGGTTATCGGGAAATTTCCAAAAACGAATTCCTCTCACTTCTATAAAAACACTCCAACATGGCCAAACCACAAGACATCCTCAAGCGAATAGAAAAAACCTCAAACCCGCGGCTACGCGCCGAGCAGTATCACCTGCTCGCAACCATCTATCTCGAAGAAAGAAAACCGGAAAAAGTCATCGAGAGCCTGAAAATGTCCGGAGAACTGGCAAAGCAGTTCTCCGAAGATGAACGCAACGAGATTGCCCAGGTACATGCCGGTATTCTTATCTCCATGGGCATACTGTTTACACAGGAAAAAGATTTCAAAACCGCTGTCAAAGCCTATACCAAAGCCACCCGCATCTTAGAAAGACTCTTCGAAGAAGAAGTCCAAAAAGACTTTTCGTTCCTGCTTCATTCCTACCTCTCCATTATTGAGCTGTCGGAAAATCTGAAAGATTTTCACAACGTCAAAAAAAATTACAGGGCCATACTGAAACTCACCGCAAAACTGCCTGAAAAAGACCGAAATTCAAAAAAATACAAAAGCCTTGCTGCTTTGGCCCATCAACGAATCGGCAGCATAGCTTTGGAGAACATCCAAACAGAAGAAGCACGAAAAGAACTCACACAATCGCTCTTCCTCTATCAGGAACTCGTCAGCGAAAAAGGAGACGAATACCGCCCCCAACTCATCTTTACCCTCAACAACCTCGGTATTAGCTGCAGACTCGACAACCAATACTCTAACGCCATCCGCTATCTGATGGCAGCACTGGAACAACAGGAAATCCTCAGCAAGAAAGACCCCCAAAAGTACCTGCCCTATTGCGCCGCAAGCCTGAATGTGATCGGCAACCTATATACCGAAAAGAAAAACATCCGCGATGAACTGGATGGCTCCAGCCCCTTTACAGGCTTTGGGCAGCTCAGTGCAAACCAGGATGAAAAAGAAAAACGCAAAAAAGAAGATAAAAAGAAAGCCGCGGAGTACTATCAACGCGCTTTAGAAATCTATCGCCAACTCAGCTCCACAGATCCATCCTACCTGCCCTCCGTGGCTTCCACTCTTCACAACCTCGGAGTCCTGCACGACGAGTATGGAGAAGAAAAAAAAGCCCTCGACTACTACACCCAGGCACTCAAAATGAGACGCAAACTGGCAACCCAAGACCCCGACTTCTTTCGGGTTGATCTCGCCATCACACTGCTCAACATCATCACCCTGCTGTGGAGCCGGGTTGAAAATGGCAAACGCGAAAACATCGTCAAAGCCCTGCCCCTGTTAGAAGAGGCAGAAGTCTGCCTCAGCTACTACGACGAAACCGAAGGAGCCATCGGAGCCATGAAAGTGGAGTTGGAGTATTATCAAAACCGCTTTGCAAAGGCCAAAGAAGAAAGGTAAAACTTAACAATTCATTCCATCAGCAATTCGTATCGCCGGACAAACTGCTCGACCTGCTCTTCACTGTACGCCTCCAAAATGCAGACCAGTACTTCAAAAGCAGATTCACCGGTGGCCTCGCTCTCGGTTTTCATGCGACGCAAAATATCCCAGAACTGCTCATCTGTCAGTTCTCTGACTGCTGAGGCTTCCCGCTCCCCGGCAACGGCTTTCCCGCTGCGCTCTTGCTGCAAAGTTTCACTACGCCTTTTCAAGAAAGCTCGTAACTTACTCATATTGCTGTGCTTTTACATGCCCTGAAAAGCCATCACCTGCCCAAATGAAATACATTCGTCATTGGGCGAAAGCTGCCGGTGGAAATACAGCTTTTTTTCATCTCCCATCAACGAAATGGCCAGGTCTGCCAGCCAGGCATTTTGAAAAACGCCACCACTAAAAGCAATTTTCTCAAAACCGTGCGTTTCAGCAAAGTTAGCAATATATTGCACAAGAGACAAGTGAAACCTGGCACTGATGAAATCGGGCTGCAGCCCCTTTTTTAAGTCCTGCAAAACGGCCTGCAGCAGAAAAGTCGTCATATCCTCCGGTAAAATGCCCGCAGGCAGATAGGAGTAATAAAAGGAAATCCCGTTTTTTCTAAAATAGCGATAAGCTGCCTGCTCCAACTGCATGGCAGCCTGCCCTTCGTAAGTCTGTCGGTCTATGCCAAACAAAAGCGAGGCCACTCCATCGAACAAACGCCCCACGCTGGAGGTCTTCAAATCGCTGCCTGTCTCTAACAAATGCCTATAAATGCGCCACTCCTCAGCCGTAAAGCGAGATTGCAAAAAGTCATCTGCACCTTCCAGGCCATGCGTCAAAGCCAAAGCCGAAATGCGCGGTTCCCGTGGCATTTTGTCGCCCAGGATAAAATCAAAATACGGCAAATGCCCCAGCCGCTCTGCCCGGCCATTTTCATAGGAAAAAAACTCTCCACCCCAAATCTGCCCGTCATCGCCCAGGCCCGTGCCATCCCAAATCACACCCAGCACCCGCTCCCCGGCTTCCAACAAATTGTGCTCTCCCAACACGGCGTAAAAATGCGCGAGATGGTGTTGAACTTCCAAAACGGGAACGCCTCTCTGCTCCGCCAGCTCGCGACCCCATTGAGTCGAAAAATAAGCGGGATGTTTATCCACCAAAATGTATTCCGGCTCAAAGTGGAAAAGGTTCTCAAAATGCCTCAAAACCTCCCGATAATTTTCCTGGGCTTCGTAATGCTCCGTATTTCCGAGATACTGACTGACAAAGAGATTTCTCTGATGTAAAAGGCTAAAGGTGCTTTTCAACATGGCTCCCATCGCCAATACGGCATTTGGCGGAAGCCTCAAACCCTCCTGAATCAGGGAAGGCGCCATGCCTCGCGAACGCCTCAAAACAATTCTTTGACGCTTCAGGGGAGTAAAGCGCACAACGCTGTCGTCCTGTGGAAGTACAATTTCTCTGTTGTTGATCAAAATCGCATCGGCAATGAGGGAGAGCTGTTCGATTGCCTGTTCATCGCTATAGATGATGGTGGAGTTGCTGGCGTTCCCGCTGGTGGCTACAATGGGTTTGAAAAAATAGCCCAACAGCAAATCGTACAGAGGCGTATAGGGCAACATCACTCCGAGCTGTTGCAAGCCAGGCGCAATGGCATCAAAAGCGAGTGGCTTCCAAGGGTCTTCCTTCAGGCGCATGATCACAATGGGCGCTTCTACGGATTCCAGCTCTAACTTTTCCCCGATGTCCATCTCCACATCTTCGGCCAATTCATAGACATTGTGATACATGAGTGCAAAGGGCTTGTCCGGCCTGTTTTTTCGCTTCCGCAAGCGCTGTACGACCTCGGGCTGTGTGGCATCGCAGGTCAACAAATAACCTCCAATTCCTTTGATGGCGACGATTTTGCCGCTCTTCCACAGTTCTGCAATTTCCTCGAAGCGCTCCAGAGGTTTTTTGCCCTCTTCGGGCGTCCACAAAAACAGTTGAATGGCACATTGAGGGCAGGAATTCGTCTGGGAATGGTAGCGCCGGTCGAAAGGGTCTTCGTATTCCCGTTGGCAATCATCACACATGGTAAAAGCATCCATCGTGCTGCGCTCGCGGTCGTAAGGCAGCTCGCGTATGAGGGAATAACGCGGCCCGCAATCCGTACAGGTCGTGAAGGGATAAAGATAACGGCGATTGTCCTCATCATACATCTCCTCGCGACAATTTTGGCAAAAAGCAAAATCGGGCGTGAGCATCAGGCCCTTAAAGTTTTCTCCGGCCTGGCTGTGTATGATACGAAAATCTTCGAATACCTCATCGCTAAAAACTTCCTCGAGCCGGCTATCCGTTACGCGCGCACGGGGCGGCAATTCGCTCAGTATCAGCTGTTCAAAGGCCTTGGCTTTCGCCAAATTTTCGGCATGGAAGCGGATGTGTACGCCATCGGAGGTGTTGTTTACATATCCACGCAGGCCTTCATTTGCCGCAAGGCTAAAAACCAAAGGACGGAAACCCACCCCCTGTACAATGCCCTGAATATGTATGTGAAATGTTTTCACGACACACTGTCACGAATTTCTTCAGCCAAAGCCAAAATATCCCCGATAGCAGTTTCGATGCTTTGCTCCACCGGCGGAGTCATCTCAGTGGTCATGGGCTGTACGCCTTCGACGGAAATTGTGATGAGGTAGAGATCGGGCATGTTGTTTTCCTTAAGAAGATAAAGCGTCTCTACCATGTCCTTGAGGCCTACATCGTGTACACTCAGACTTTTGGGGAAGTCCGAAGCAAACCTGGGGCGAATGCTTCGAATGGTACCAGCAGGCCGCCCGTCCATGGTAGCATCCACAAAGATAACAGTTCCATAGACATCAAAGACATTCATCAGAAAAAAACCGGCAGTACCTCCATCTAACACATCCACGTAAGGGGGCAAATCCATTTTCTCCATGCGATGCACGAGATGTACACCTACGCCTTCATCGCCCATGAGGTAATTGCCCACACCCAACACGAGGATGCTGTTGGATTTATCCTCTCCAAAAACAGCATCCTGCAGAGGCGTTTTTTGATGGCTCATAAGTCTTTCACTCCTCCTTAAAGCGCTCCTTCTTAAAAAATTTAAAACCGCTGATCATGGAAGAGACCTCTCCATTGCTTTCCATCCAATCATGGAACAAGACCAGATAGACATGGACGAAGACAATGAACCAAATCAACCACATGCTCAGATGGTGGATGGTGCGGGCCATGAAGTCGCCACCCAGCGCAGCCGGCACCCAGGCAAACATCTTGGGGAACCACCAACTCGCATTGTTTGAAAACAAACCAAAACCCGTAAACACCATCACCAGAGCCAGCAGGAACATCAGCAGATAGGCCAGGCCGGCTACGGCATTATGCCCTATGTTTACACTTGAAAGACCGGGCTTTCTTTCCGGAATGAGAAGGATGTCGTGCTTCAATACGTGCAGCATATTTTGCAGGCCCTTTTTGTTGAAGGGCAGGAAATTCCTCCAATGGGCATAGCGGTTGCCGGCAAATGCCCAATAGATGCGCAAAATCATCACAGCTACAAAGAGGTAAGCAGCCGTAAAGTGTATGAATCGCACGATGCCAAACCAATAGCGATGCGAAGCCTCATCGCCCGACATGATGGCCGGAGGGTCGGCAATGAGGAAGCCCGTGATGGTCAGGGTTAAAATGCACAACGCATTGATCCAGTGAAATATCCTGACAGGGCCTTCCCAAATATAGAGTCTTTTGTAGTCTTGAGTTTTCATGCCGGATGCTTTTAGACACTGCAAATAGAAATGTTGTCCACGCTGTTGATGTGCCGGCCATGTTCGTCGTAAAGGTGTACGGAACAGGCGATGCAGGGATCAAAGGAGTGGATGGTACGCAGGATTTCGAGAGGCAGTTTCTCATCGGCTACGGGCGTGCCCAACAAGGTTGACTCATAGGCCGAGCGTTGTCCTTTGGGGTCGCGCGGGGAGGCATTCCAGGTTGAAGGTACGACTTGCTGATAGTTCTCCGTCTTGCCGTCTTTGATGCGAATCCAATGCGCCAGAGCGCCACGCGGTGCTTCGGTATAGCCTACACCTTTGGCTTCTGCAGGCCAGGTCTCCGGCTCCCATTTTTCCATATTGGCCATGCGCGTATCGCCATTGTTGATGTTTTGAATCAGTTGATCGTAAAACTCCAGGCCCCAGCGTGCAGAGAGCTTGGCACAAATGGCACGGGCAGCAGTACGCCCCAGGGTAGAGAAAAGCGCATCCACCGGCAGGTCGAGATAGTTCAATACGGCATCCACTTCTTCCATGGTCTCTTTGTCTCCCCTGGCATAATTGACCAATACGCGGGCCAGCGGGCCAACCTCCATGGGATGCTCCTTCCAGCGCGGAGTCTTGATGAAGCTGTATTTTTGGCTGACATCCAGGTGGGTATAAGGCGGCTTGGGCCCTGTGTAATTGATGTTGGTCTCACCATCCCAGGGATGCTTGCCCGCATTGCCGTCGCCGCTGTAGTCGTACCAGGAGTTGTTCACAAACTCCTGAATGTCTTCGTTGCGGTGATTGACATCGTGGACTTTCGTCAAATCCCGATTCAGAATGACGCCCTGCTTAAACTTAAAATTAGCGACATCGGCAAAGCCATTGACGGGATATTCGCCATAGCTCATGTAGTTGCCAAAACCGCGCCCGATGGCGCCCCAGTCTTTGTAGAAAGAAGCTATGGCAAGCAGGTCAGGAACATAGACCTGCTCAATAAAGCGCTTGCCATCCTCCAACAAGCGACGCACGTAAGCGAGGCGCTCGGCATTCAGGCCTCCCGGGTCATTGATATTGATGGCACAGGCCATACCTCCCACCAGATAGTTGGGATGTGGATTTTTCCCGCCGAAAATGGTATGTACTTTGACGATTTCCTTTTGCCACTCCAGTGCCTCGAGATAATGAGCTACCGCCATGAGATTGGCCTCCGGAGGCAGTTTCATGGCCGGATGCCCCCAGTAGCCATTGGCAAAAATACCCAACTGGCCGCTTTCCACGAATTTCGTCAGGCGCTTTTGCAAGTCAGAGAAATAACCCGGCGAACTCTTTGGCCAGGAGGAAATGCTCTGCGCCAAACGGGAAGTCGCCGCAGGATCAGCCTTGAGCGCACTCACCACATCCACCCAATCCAGAGCGTGCAGGTGGTAAAAGTGTACCACGTGATCGTGTTGGTAAAGGGCCGAAACCATCATATTCCGAACCATCTCTGCATTGGGCGGAATGACTATGCCCAGGGCATCTTCCACAGCCCTTACGGAAGTCAGGGCGTGAACGGTAGTACACACCCCACAGGTGCGCTGTACAAAGGCCCACACATCGCGGGGATCGCGCCCTTTGACGATGTTCTCAATACCCCGCACCATGGTGCAGGAACTCCAGGCATCCACGATTTTTCCGTCTTTGACTTCTGCTTCTATTCTGAGGTGTCCTTCGATCCGCGTGATGGGATCAACAACTATTCTTTCTGCCATTTTTTTTGCTTTTTACTGTGAAAAGTAAAAGGGTTTGTCTTTGTGCTCAAAGTCTGTTAGTCAGGCTTTTAGCTCTTCTTCATTGGTCTTGCCTTCTGCCCGCTGGGCACGCTTGGCCTTTCGTTTGGCGACAGCCGAAGCTATGGCATGAACGCCTATACCGGCAGCCACTGCCCCCGTAACCCCCATGCCAATTTTATCGGCTGTGGATTCTATGCCAAAACCTTTCAATCCCGTCAGGCGTTCGTAGAGCGGACCGTTGTCCCAGAAGTTTTCCTCGCTGCAACCGATACAACCGTGGCCGGATTGAATGGGATAGCTCACGCCATTGTTCCAGCGCATGGAACCACAGGCATTGTAGGTCATCGGGCCTTTGCAACCCACCTTGTACAGGCAGTAGCCTTTCCTGGCATTTTCATCATCAAAATGCTCGGCAAACAAACCTGCATCGTAATAAGGCCGACGGTAGCAGCTGTCATGCACGCGCTTGGCATAGAAAGCCTTCGGGCGCCCGATTCTGTCTAATTCCGGCAAAGTCCCAAAAGTCAAAACGTGAACGATGACCCCTGCCATCACCTCGCCTATGGGCGGGCAACCCGGCACTTTCACAATGGGCTTGTCTTTGATGATCTTGTGAATGGGCGTCGCGCCTGTCGGATTGGGATAAGCCGATTGAACACAGCCATTCGAAGCACAGCTGCCCCAGGCAATGATGGCCTTGGCACCGGCTGCAGCCTCTTTCAACTGCTCCAAAGCCGTCTTACCTGCTATGCAGCAATACTGCCCGTCGTCTTTCAAAGGCACGGAACCCTCCACACAGAGAATGTACTCTCCATGATACTTCTCCATGGTGGCATGCTTGGCCGCCTCGGCCTGCTCACCGGCCGCAGCCATCAGCGTCTCCGTGTAATCCAAGGAAATCTTGTCCAAAATAATGTCTGCCACGATGGGATGGTCCGAGCGTATGAAAGACTCACTGCAACAGGTACATTCCTGGTAATGCTCCCAAATGACCGGCACACGGGGCGTGTTTTCCAAAGCATCTGCAATCTGGGCAATAGCCGACGTCTTCAAACCCATGTAAGCCGCCATAAAAGTGGCAAACTTCATGAAATCCCGTCGCGTATAACCCATCTTAATAATGGCATCAAAATACGTTTCCCGCTTGTCTGATTTTACCATGATCAAATCATTTTATGACCTAAAAAAGCACGCCAATCACCTTCTCCAATAGAGAAAGTGCTGGAAGTAAAAGTTCCAAAACCAAGATGGGTGAAATACAGGATTGCTCTTAAAGAATCACGCCTTTTACGGAAAAGGGGCGACAATTTTGAGCAAAATTATAATCCCCGACAGACAAAACCAAATTTTCAAAAAAATTTATATTCAATCTAAATAACAGCTTCGGCAACATCCCACTTATTGCGCCCCAAAGAAAATTTCCGACTTATATTCGTTTTTTACAGAGATTCGTGTATATTTGTCAGGAATTTATAAAAAACAAAACGCGATGTAACCACTTTCCTTCACTAAATTCAGGACGTATGAGGAATGTATTTATGCTCTTGGGATGCATGAGTGTCTTGTTCGCCTTCTCCGCTTGTCAGGGGGACAAGCAGGCGGAAGGCGACGACTTCATCATCACCATCAATTACGAACTGGGCATGCACTGCACGGGTTTCGACTTCGAATACTGCTGTGTGCTGCCGCCCTACAACAGCATCCAGGCTCAGGTCATCAAACGCGGCAAGGGCAGGGAAAAACCCCAGCTCATGGATGCCTTTGACCCGGCCGACCCCACCATCCTTATTGACAAGGAAACGGGCAAGCGCTACAGACTGAAGTACACCTTCGACGACAACACCTTCTCCGAAGGCAGCAAGATGGTCTATTGGAACGCGCCCTACGACATCAACCGCAACGGCAACACCAACGAAGGCGGTGAAAGCGTGGCCAATGCCTATTGGAATCACCTCTACATCTACAAAGATTTGGAGGGCAGCAATCCTGGCAAGACCTCCGAAGATGCCAAAAAAATCTTCGTCGGAGGCCCCGACCTGCAGGTACCTCAGGATGCCGGCCCCTCGGGCCAGGGCATGTCGGGCTATTTGCGCAATGCCACAGACAAGGGTACCGTGGTCTTCACCAAATCTCCGGTACTGGACAATGTGCCCATCGTGCTGACCAACCCGGGTATCTGGGAAGCGCTTGGCCTGCCACTGACGCCTTTCTACGACAGCGAAATGGGAGGCAAAGACCTCAAAGTCGTTACAGAGCAAAACATCCAGCCTTTCCAAATCGCCCGTGTAACTTTGGTTGATGCCGAAACAGACGAACCCGTCATCAACGCCTCCACAGGCAAACCGGCTTCTTTTATCGGTACCGAGCCCATTGACGTGCCCAACTGCAACAACTGCCACGGCACGGAAAACGCCAATGAGGCTTTTCCCGATGTATGGGAAATGGTACAAACCGAGAAAAAGTACTGGAAATCCATCGGGGCTTCTGATTGGTATGCCGACCTCAAAGGCACAGCCATCAGCATCCTGGCCATCCACGACCGCAAGCACGGCACCACTTTTACTGCCAAATACAACGGTGAAGCCACTTCCAATCGCCTCGGCCGCAGCAGCGTACTCTGCCAAAAATGCCATGCCGACAATGTCATAGGCGTTTTGGGCAGCGCCACCGTCGTACACAAAAACGGCCGCGTGGAAGTACACGATGCAAGCCGCATAGACCTCGGCCTGCCCGATGGCACGCCCGTGGATTTGTTGGACCCCAACAATCCCAACACGCCTGAAGACGGCACCGTCATTCCGCCATTGACAGAGGCCATACATTACGCGCATCAAAAAGTGCGCCCCCTGCCCGATGCAGAAGGCCGTAGCGGAGCCTGCCAGGGCTGCCATCCGGCTCACCGCTTCGACCGCAGCATGGATGCTTATCCCATCACAGCCGACGGGCAAAACGCCTTCGCCAAAGGCGATAACCGCGATGCCGCCGGCGGATGCTACGTAGGCCGCGACGTTCACTCCAATCCCAACAAAGACAAAGACGGCTGTGAAACGCCCAGCTCCCTGAATGCCATCGGCCAGTGGCTCAAAGACAACGTCTATGGCGACGGAGAAAACGCCAAAGGCCTCTGGTGTACCAACTGCCACAACCAGCTCAGCCGCGAGCTCTACAAGCACGATCAGCTCACGCCCAAAACGGCCTTCGATCCCGATCCTTCCACTACCCTGCGCGACAACTCCCTCGAGGAAATCGCAAAAGCCATCGGATGGACCATGGACGAACTCATCGCCAACCTGGACCCCAAAGTCCAACTCGATGACAACGGCCACGACACGGGCGCAACGCTCAATCCCTGGTTGCCCGCAGGACAACGCAGCACGGCAGCCATTGCCGTCATCGCCACCAAAGACGGCGGGCCGGTCGTAACCAAAGACAGCGACGGCGACATCAACGTCCAGATTCTGTCTGCCAACCCCAATGTCGCAGACCGCTTTGCCGACCAAAACGGCTTTGCAGCTCCTTACGAGGCTGCCACCCAGGGCCGCGACTACTGGCTGTCTCCGGGTGAACCCCACTGCGCCGACTGCCACAGAGCGCCTTTCGTAGAATCTCAGGGCGGCGTAGCCTTCCCCATCAATCAACCGGGGAAATACTCCCTCATGCGCTACTCCAAAGGCCACTCGGGACTGGCCTGCCAGGCCTGCCACCAGTCTATCCACGGTTTGTATCCCACCACTACAGTGGATAAAACCACTTACGACCAGGCAGCAGCCCTGAATCCCGATGGCAGCCACGGCCCGCTCAAGTGCAACACCTGCCATGCCGCTGTCAACGAACACGGCATTCCGCTCATCGCCGTAGGCAAAACCTACAAAGGCAAAACCATAGGCGATGACTACGCACTGGCCGTAGAATTTATGCACGCCATCGGCCACGATGATGGCGGTAAAGGCGGTACTCCCATGGAAGAAGAACACTAACTTCCACCTGAAACACTATATGGGACACCCCAAAACTGCCAAAGGGCCCGGCAACTCGCCGGGCCCTTTCTCATTTCACAAAATAAATCTACCTTTGAGCAGTTTATTTGAAAGAGCTCTCCGCAGCTCGCAAACCTGAAGAACACGCGCTAAAAAACCGGTAACGCCATGCAACTAAAACGCTCTTTGGTCCTTCTCTTTTTTCTGATAAATGGCTCGCTGACCTTTGGACAAGACCCCTCCTTTTCGCAATACTTTGCCTCTCCGCTTTCGCTAAACCCCGCCCTGACAGGCACTTTCGACGGCCGCTTCCGGGCATCCGGCATCTACCGCGACCAATGGCGCAGCGCCCTCGAAAAACCCATGACGACCTTCTCTACCGGCCTGGACCTGCGCATGCCTGTACGCATACGCGGCAAAGTAACCAAAGACGCCTTTGCCCTCGGCCTGCTCTTCCTCACCGACCGCATGAGCGCCGTGGACTATACCTCCACACAAATCAACGTCTCAACAGCCTATCACAAAGCGCTCAGCTTCAGGCACAGCCGCTTCCTCACAGTGGGCTTTCAGTTCGGCATCATTCAGCGAAGCATC
The DNA here is from genome assembly GCA_027030635.1 of Saprospiraceae bacterium. GTDB lineage: Bacteria > Bacteroidota > Bacteroidia > Chitinophagales > Saprospiraceae > WGBN01. Next base: position 15,664 of record JALVES010000135.1, read on the forward strand.
AACTATCAGGATCTGTTCTACACAGACCAATTCAACGGCATAGACGGATATACCGACCTCACCGCAGAAAACCTGCCTCCCAACAACATCGCCTTCGGAGATTTTTCTCTCGGCATCAACTACAGCGCCCAAAATCAAAACGGCTTTGCCACCTTCCTCGGCTTTGCCATGCAACACTTCACCCAGCCCCAAATCAACTTTTTCTCCACCAATCCCTTAGACGGCAACAACACCGTCAGCCGCCTGCCCGTGCGCTATGTGGCCAACGTCAACTTCCGCCTGCCACTGGCCTCCCGCATATCCTTCCAACCCCGCGCCATGGCCAGCCTGCAAGACCCCCACTTCCAGGCCGATGCCGGAGGGACTTTCCGCTTCCTGCTCTCCACCACCACCGGCACAGCCCTGCACCTCGGCGCCAGCGCCCGCGCCGTGCGCGACCACAAAAACCTCGTGCTGCTCGATGGCATCGTCGGCATCTTTGGCATCGAATACAGCCAGGTACTCTTCGGCTTTAGCTACGACCTCAATGTAGGAGACCTCAATACCCCGGCCTCCTTCGCGCGACGCAATGCCTTCGAAATATCCGTAGCCTACCTCGGAAATTATCAGAATGATTTGATCCTTTGTCCTAAATTTTGAGAGGAACTACTTCGGCATCTGCAACAAAAAATCCTTAAAACCCGCTACCACCTTCACCAGCTCGTGCATGCCTCCGCTGCCCGATGAAATCAGCGCAGCAGAGAAGACCAGGTCTATGGAACGGAAAAGAATGTGCTGCACAGTGCTGAGCTGTGAAGTGTCGAAGACGTGGGAAAGCAAAGAAAAACCCGAAAGGCTGATGAGCAGGCCGATCACAAACAAAGTCAACAGAATGCTGTACTCGCGCTGCTTGCGCAACCTGTACAGACGCTCCTCCTTCTTGCGCAACAAAGTGTGCAAATCCGCCGGACTTTCAGCGCCGAAAACAGCCATGACCTCAGAGGTGCCGGGTACATCTCCAGCCGGATTCATGGCTGCCTGCAGGCGGGCTATATCGGCCTTCAATTCCTCCTTTTCCTCCTCATGCGTGTCCCGCACAAACAACTCCACAAAGCGCTCCGCCAACAAAGTAACAAGAAAGATGCCGCCGAGAAAACTCCAAAAATTCAGCGTCTCATCCGTAACGCGAATCTCGTAAAAGGGTATGTGCGAAAAGTCCAGATAAGCCACTAAGGCAACCACGGCGATAATCAACAATACAGAGACAGAAGCCCAACGCCTGAGATATGGATTGTTTTTCATGGTAAGAAGGTTTTTTCTATGCCTAAACCGAAGTAACAGTTTGGGCGGGGTAAGCCGCCCAAACTGCTTTTTATTTCTTCCTTGCAGCAATTTTTGCCCAGGCATCCCTGAGGCCCACCGTGCGATTAAAGACCAGATGATCGGCGCTGCTGTCAGAATCTTTGTAAAAATAGCCTTTTCTCAGGAATTGCAGGTACTCGCCATCCTCCACCTCCCGAATGGCCGGCTCTGCCATGGCCTTTGGCAAGACTTCTAAAGAATTCGGGTTAATGAATTCCTTGAAATCCCTCCCCTCATGCCCCATCGGGTTGGGATCAGAGAAAAGGCGATCGTACAGGCGCACCTCCACGGGCACGGCATGAGCCGCCGAAACCCAGTGCAAAGTGCCCTTCGCCTTGATGCCCGAAGTGTCGGAGCCCGAACGACTGTCCGGAAAATAAGTAACATGCACTTCTGTAACCTCTCCGGCCTCGTTCTTCACGAAATCGTCGCAGCGCACGATGAAGGCATTCTTCAGACGCACATGCCGGCCCGGCCCGAGGCGGAAGAACTTCTTGGGCGGGTCCTCCATAAAGTCTTCGCGCTCGATATACAGGTATTTGCCGAAAGGCATCTCCCGCTCCCCCATGCTTTCGTCTTCCGGATTGTTCACCGTTGACATCATTTCCGTTTGGCCCTCGGGATAGTTGGTGATGACCAGTTTGATGGGATTCAGCACCACCATCAGGCGCTTGGCTCGCTTGTTGAGCTCCTGGCGAACGAAATGCTCCAGCAAACTCAGCTCGATGATGTTTTCCCGCTTGGCTACGCCTATGTGCTCACAAAAATTGCGGATGGCCTCCGGCGGATACCCCCTCCTGCGCATGCCCGAAAGCGTGGGCATACGGGGGTCGTCCCAGCCGCTGACGTGCCCTTCCTCCACCAACTGCAGCAGGCGGCGCTTGCTCATCACCGTGTAGTCTAAGTTGAGGCGCGCAAATTCAATCTGACGGGAAGGGTAAATCTCCAGTTCCCGTATAAACCACTCGTACAAAGGGCGGTGGTTTTCAAACTCCAGGGTGCAGAGTGAATGCGTAATGTGTTCGATGGAGTCGCTTTGCCCATGCGCAAAATCATACATGGGGTAAATACACCAGGCATCGCCCGTGCGGTGGTGCCGGGCGTGTTTGATGCGATACATGAGGGGGTCGCGCAGATGCATGTTGGGCGAGGCCATGTCAATTTTGGCGCGCAACACCTTGCTGCCATCCGGAAACTCGCCCGCCCGCATGCGCCTGAACAAATCCAGGTTTTCCTCCACACTGCGATCGCGATAAGGGCTGGGCGTGCCCGGCTCAACAGGCGTGCCCTTCATGGCGGCAATCTCTTCGGCCGTGGAGTCATCCACATAAGCCTTGCCCTTTTTAATCAGCCTTTCGGCAAATTCGTACAACTGCTCAAAGTAATCCGAGGTATAATACTCGCGCTCGCCCCAGTCATAACCCAGCCAACGGATGTCGTTCTTGATGGACTCCACGTACTCCGTCTTTTCCGTCGTCGGATTGGTATCGTCGAAGCGCAGGTTTGTCAGGCCGCCGTACTTCTCAGCCAGTCCGAAGTTGAGCACTATGGACTTGGCGTGGCCAATGTGCAAATAGCCATTTGGCTCCGGTGGAAAACGCGTGTGTATCTGCTCGTACTTGCCTGCTGCAAGATCCTCGCGGACAATCTCCTCGATAAAATGATAGCTCTCTTGTTTTTTTTCTTCCATGGTGTGAAGTTTTGCTACATGCGTTCGGGCATTTCGATGCCCAATAAGGCCATTCCGCGATGCAGTGTACGGCCCACGACCCGGGCCAGACGCAGACGAAACGCCCGTGCCACCACATCCCCGGCAGAAAATATCGGCAACTCGTGCCACATTTTGTTAAAGGTCTTCGCCAATTGGTACAAATGACTGGCCAGATGGGAAGGATCATACTCCAAAGCAGCCTGCTCAACCACTGAAGGAAATTGATGCAGGCCCATCAGCAATGCACGTTCTGAAGGATGTAAGGCCTCATAATTAACTGATTCAGAAAGACTTATGCCCTCCTTCTGAATCCTTCGCTCTAAGCCTCTGATGCGCACATAAGCGTACTGCACATAAGGCCCTGTTTGCCCCTGCAAATCCACAGATTCGGCGGGATTGAAGGTCATCCACTTAGCCGGATTGACTTTCAGCAGGTAAAACTTCAATGCTGCCAGGCCCACTTTGCGGTTGATTTCCTCTCGCTGCTCCGGGGGCAATTCGTCCTGCCCTCCCCTTTCCTCTGCATTTTTGCGGGCTTCGGCTATGACTTCGGCTATAAGGTCATCGGCATCCACGACGGTACCTTCGCGCGATTTCATCTTGCCCTCGGGCAGCTCAACCATGCCATAAGAGAGGTGATAGAGCTTATCCGCATAAGGCTCTCCGAGGCGCTTGAGCAATTCGAACAGCACTTTGAAGTGGTAATTTTGCTCATCGGCCACCACATAAGTCATTTCGTCCATGGCAAAATCCTCATAGCGGAGATGGGCTGTCCCCAGATCCTGAGTGATATACAGGGTTGTGCCATCGCCTCTCAGCAGCACTTTGGTGCCCAGCCCCACATCTTCGAGGTCCACCTGCACCGAGCCGTCTTCGGCTTTAAAGAACAAGCCCTTTTCCAGGCCTTTTTCCACCATTTCCCGTCCGAGCAGGTAAGTATCGCTTTCGTAGTAGTTTTTGTCGAAAGAGATTCCCAGTTTTTCAAAAGTTTCCTCAAAGCCGGCATAGACCCAGCCGTTCATTTGAGCCCAGAGCGCACGCGTATCGGGTTCGCCCTGTTCCCAGCGCAGCAGCATCTCGCGGGCTTGTCGCCCGAGTTGGCTGTAGGTGTTGAAATATTCGTTTTTGAAGACTTTGAAAAAGTCCTTTTCCGTTTGGTCTTTTTTTCGCCTTTCGGCAAATACGGCCCTGGCCTCTTCACTCGCCTGCCAGGCTTCGTATTCGGCCATAAACTGCTTTTCAAAGGCTACATACCACTTGCCCACAAAGTGGTCGCCCTTTATTCCTGTATTTTCAGGCGTCTCCCCTTTGCCAAACAACTGCCAGGCCAACATGCTTTTGCAGATGGCAATGCCCCTGTCGTTGATGACCTGTACGCGCCAGACCTTTTTGCCCAACTCCTCCTGCAAAAGCGCACAGGAGGCGCCCAGCAGCATGTTGCGCAAATGGCCCAGGTGCAAAGGCTTGTTGGTGTTGGGCGAGCAGTATTCAATCACCAGCTTTTGGCCCTCACCCCGCGAGTTGCTGCCCCAATCGTCTTTTTGCTCCACCTCTTCGAGGAAGCGCAGCCAAAAATTTGCCGAAAGGCTGAGATTCAAAAAGCCCTTCACCACATTGAAAGCGCTGACCTCCGGGTACTTCTCTATTAGAAAGGCACCAATTTCTTCTGCAATCTGTGGCGGAGCTTTGGACAGGGCTGAGGCCAGAGGAAAAGTTACCAAAGTGAAATCCCCCTCGAAATCCGTGCGCGTAGGCATGATTTGCAGCTTCTCAGCCGGTAATTCGCGATCAAATTTTTCGCTTATGGCTCCGGCAATGGCCCGGCGCAAAAAAGAAACCATATCCATAGGCAGTTCTTATGAGAAACTGCAAAGATACTACAAATTTTAAGGCGGGAAAAGACAGACAAAAAAAGCGGGAGGCGCACAAAGCAACCTCCCGCCTCAATTTAGTAATCACAAACTTTTACCCTCCGACAAGGAGTTCTTTGAGAGGGTTTGTCTTTCAAAAGGCCGTCAAAACAACCTTTCCGGTGCAAAGATACGAGCTCTTTTTCAAAGATCCAAATTTTTTTGAAAAAAAATTTAAAAACCTCCCGGACGGTACTGATCTTTATCGTCATCGGGCTTAATCATGCGCTCTCCGCCAAAGGGCATGTGGAAGCCGAGCATGATGGCTGTAATCCAATCTTTGCTGGAAGGATTGCCCAAAGCGCTGATGCCGTCTATGTAATCGGAAAAAGGCGTCATCAGGCTGGCCTCTAAGCTGAGATTCCAGCTGTTTGTGGGAGCAAAGCGCAGACCTCCGCCAAAAGGAAAGAGCACGTAAACGCCTTTGCTGTTTTCTTCATCCTGTTGGATGGTTTCAGCAGGGGCATTGATCTGGTTGTAATTGACATTGTGATTGACAAACCCCACGCCTGTACCGAGGAAGATGTAAGGGGAAAGCTTGCGGGAACTCGCCGGATCACCTGCTACGCCAAAGGGCGAATACTCCGCCACGAGCAGAATGCTGCCGATTTTTGTAAGCATGCGGCCGCCACGCTCCTCTATGCTCGGGTAAAGGCTGTCGTCGCCTGAAATTTTCAGATACCAGAGGCGGGCTCCAAGCGCTACCTGGGGCGACAAAAAATTGCGCACGCCAAAGCCCAGAGCAAATTCGCTGCCCTTGAGGGTAAAATTGGGCTCGACCATATCACCCTGATAAGTAGAAAGCCCCGCATAAGCACTGCCCTCCCAGGTACCTAAACCCATCTGGGCATTGACTGCAGCAGGGAAGCCAACAAGAGTAGTTAGAAAAATAACGGCAAAAAGTAAAACACCTTTCATGACTATTGTTTTTGCGATGAACAAAATAAGCCGGTATGGGATACAATCAGTTCGCGTAGAACGCTGCCAAATTTTAATCTGTCAGTTCGACTTACAAAGATAGACCCTTTTTAACAAAAAAGCAAGAAACTTCACAAAAAAAATAAGAACCCGTGAAAAAGCAGAAAAACAGCTAACTTTGTTCGCAACAGGAATGAACAAAATCATGATACATCCCCAAACAGGCATTCGTGCCAAAGGACGACTGATAAGCACAGAGCACCCGCTCATCATGGGCATTCTAAACCTCACGCCCGACTCTTTCTTTGATGGCGGAAAGTACCAGGACATCCCACAAGCCTTACGGCATGCAAAAAAGATGCTGGAAGAAGGCGCCGACATCATAGATGTGGGCGGCATGTCCTCCCGACCGGGAGCCCGTCTGATCACAGCAGAAGAAGAATGCAAACGCGTACTGCCCCTGATTGAGGCCCTGCACGAGGAACTCCCCGATGCCGTCATTTCCATAGACACCATCTATGCTTCCACAGCCCGCAAAGCCATAGAAGCAGGCGCCGCCATCATCAACGACATCTCTGCAGGGCGCATAGACCCCGGGATGTTTCCCACTGCAGCAGAGCTGCAGGTGCCTTACGTCCTCATGCATATGCAAGGCCTGCCACACAACATGCAACAGCATCCCGTCTATGAAGATGTGGTGCGCGAGGTCTTCGACTTCTTCACAGAAAAAATCGGCAAGCTGCGGCAGCTCGGCCTGCACGACATCATTCTCGACCCGGGCTTTGGCTTTGGAAAGACCCTGGCGCACAACTATACGCTTTTGCGCCGGCTCTCTGTCTTCCGCGCTTTTGACATGCCCCTTCTCGTGGGTATATCCCGAAAATCCATGATCAACAAAGTGCTTAAAACCACACCGACCCAAGCTCTCAATGGCACCACAGCCGCGCACGTGCTGGCCTTAGAGCAGGGAGCCAACATCCTGCGCGTACACGATGTAACCCCGGCCCGTGAAGCCATTGCCATCCGGGAGGCATTCCACAACATTGAGCCCGTGAATAACTCCACAGATTTAGTATGAGCCCGACCACGTCACTGACAGAAAACCAAATCAAGAAAATAGCGCTTGCCTACCTCAGGCATTATTACCGCTTCCGCCCGCGAACGGAAAACGAGGCTTCCCTGGCGCTCTTAGACGTCCGGCTCGGAGGAGACATCAAGGCAGATGTCATGCTCATCTTCTGTAAACCCGAAGCCATCCATACCCTTGGCTCCTTCAAAAGTGATGAACAAAAAATTCGTGAGCTCGTCTCTAAAAACCAATGCAACTTCTTCGCTACCTGCGAAGCCACCTCACGGGACGTCAAAGAAGAGCTCTACTACGATTTTGACAAAGACCTTTGGCTTCTTGACAGCCTCGCCTTCGGGCTCTTTCTCACCACCGGTTTTTTCATTTATGCAGAGCTGTTCCCACACTGGTTCCCCGGTTTTTTGCAGCTGTTGCTACAGCCTTTTGAAAAACATCAGCCGTTCCTGCTTGGAGGGGTGGCCGTAGCCCTGAACTTCTTTACAATATCCATCAGCGCACTTATCGGCCTGTACAGCAAGAGATTTAACATCCGCTACCGGTATATTCACGCCTTACAACAGTTCGAGGAGTACGATGCCGATGAACAATGGGTCGCCTTTTCCAAAGAGGTCTTTGAGGAGGAGCATCCCAAAAGCGGAGAAAAAATTTATTGGAAGAAAAACGAATACTATCAGGAACTCCACCGCCAGGCCCTCAATGCCGGTGTCGGCCTGCTCGCCATTGATGAAAAGAAAAATGTCATACCCATCATCACCCCCCGCCGAAAAAAACTAAGAATCAAAGAAGACCGCAAAAAACGAACCTGGCAAAAAATCGCCCGGGCTGTAAGCCTCCCAAAAACTAAACAAAAAACCGAAAAACTGCACGCACAGCTCCACGCCAAAGTCTCTAACCATCAATTCGGGCACTCCTATGTACCCCCAATCCTGTTCTCTTTGGTGTTTCTGTTTATCATTGGCCTGAGCATCTATCGTCACTACACCCTGCGCCCGGGAGCCAGATGGTCCTCCCACGCAGCCGAACTCAAACACTGGCAGGAGCAAAAAAACCAACCCGTCACCCTGACCGAATTGCAACGCCAAAGATTGGCCCTCTCGGCCTTCATAGACACCCCTTTTTGGCCTGTAAACCTGCCCTTTCTCTTCGACTCCACAACTTACATAGACCCCATCCTGCTCAAAATACAAAGACGCAAACCCGAAAACCGCATCTTTGGCCCCATGCTCCCGCAGGAAGATACGAGCTACACCGAAGAAACCGAAAGCCATACCCCCCCTGACAGCGGCCATTAAAAAATACTTAAAATACCCAACCTCTTAAGGTGATAACGGGTTCTCTTCAAAGAAAGCATACCTCATACGCGCAAAAAACAACCTCAATAAGCCCCGGTTCATGAGCCAGACAGCCCACAAAGATGTTACCCCGCCGGAGAATCAGAGCCGGGGGCGCCGCATCAGGCGTTTCTTGTGGCGAAGCCTGCTCTGGATACTGGGCATCATCACTGCACTTTGGCTCATCCTGCAGCTCCCCATCGTTCAAAAGCACATGAGCCGGCGAGCCGCCCAATGGCTCTCCAATGAGCTACATACCAAAGTCGAAGTCGGCAACTTCCGCTTCCTCCTCTTCAACCAGTGGAGCCTGCGCGATGTGTATATAGAAGACCCCCTCGAGGATACCCTCCTCTATGCACGCGACATCTCCCTCATCCTGCAAAACGGCCTGCCCGGACTGCTCTCCGGGCACATCACCATACAGGGAGTGAAACTCGACGGCATCAGGTTCTTCCTCCGCAAAGACACTCTCAGGCCCGACGGCAACCTCGCCTTCCTCAAAGAATACTTCCAAAAACCACCCGACACCACCTCCTATCCGCAAAGAGAAAAAAAGCCTCTCGACATCCAACTCAACAAGCTCGATATCAGGGATGCCGCCTTCGAAAAACTCGACAGCCTCAAAGGCGAAAACCAACACTTTTATCTCGGAGAAGGACATCTGAAATTCTCGCAGGTGGACCTGGCACAAGGCACCATCGTCCTCAGGAAAGCAAGTATAAAACAGTTTAGCCTCGAAGTAGAGTTGTATCACGCCCTCCGCCCCGAAACCTGGGGGCCATCACCTCCGCCTCCCTCCGATGAAGCCGAAGCCTGGTTGGAACAAGCACAGGAAGCCTTTGCCCCCTTGCTTCCCTTTGATCTGTATGTAGATGAGTTTGCCCTGGAAAAAAGTCAATTCGCCCTGCACAATTGGCGACGCGAGCCCGAACGCCTCAGCCGCGAAGACGTATTGGACTACCAACACATGGACGTGCGCGACATCCATGCCTACATAGAATGCTTCGAATACATACGCGACACCTTCCGGGCCCGCGTCAACGACATGAGCTTTCGCGCTCAAAGTGGCTTTATTTGTGAGAGCCTTTCGGCAAATGAGGTGCTGGTCTCACCACGCAAAGTCGTCCTCAACGACCTCCAACTCATCACGCCTTACAGCCGAATCGGAGATACCCTGCAGCTCAAATACAGAAAATACGGCGATTTCATTGAATTTCCCGATAAGGTCTTCATGGACTTCAAAGTACACAACTCCTCTATTGCACTACACGACATCATAACCTTCGCCCCGCCTTTGGAAAACAACGTCTTCTTTCTCGACAACCGCTACAAAACCATAGATTTCCGGGGGCGCATCAGCGGAAGGGTAAACAGCCTGCGCGGTCGGGAACTGGAGATGAACATGGCCGGAAAAACCTATCTGCGCGGCAACTTCAATTCCTTCAACCTCTCTGTGCCGGGGCAACAGAGTTTGAACATCAGCTTAGAACAACTCAACACCCACATCACCGCCCTGCGACAACTGCTGCCCAAGTTCGACCTGCCGCCCAACTACGACAAACTCGGAGCCCTCTCCTTCTCCGGAAATTTCGACGGCTTCTTTCAGGACTTCGTAGCTCACGGAGACCTCCATACCGAGCTCGGCAGGGCTGTCATGGACCTCCGCATGGTGCTGCACGACAAACTCGAAAATGCAGACTACTCCGGCTCGCTCAACCTCATCGCCTTCGATCTCGGGAAATGGACCGGCAGCCCCCAAATCGGCCGCATGACCGGCTCCACACGCATCCTCGATGGCCACGGCCTCTCAGCGCAAACAGCCTCCGCCCAGCTCTTTGCACAGCTCGACAGCCTCGACATCCGCGGCTACGTCTATCGGGACCTCAGCATGGAAGGACGCATCAACCAAAATCTCTTTGACGGAGACTTCAACATTAAAGACCCCAATATAGACTTCTCCTTCAAAGGCTCCATTGATTTCACCGGCCGCGAGCCCGTCCTCGATTTTACGGCAGATATCCGAACCATCAAGTTCAAAAAACTCAACCTGCTGACAAAAGACTACGAGCTCGCCACCAAAATGGACATTGACCTGCACAACCTCAACCTCTCCTCCACCTACGGGCAAATAGCTCTGCGCGAATTCTCCCTGAGTACCACAGACAGCGTCTATTGCATGGATTCCATGCTCGTGCAATCAACGCTCTTTAGCGACACCAGCAGGCAGCTCACCATCATCTCCGATTTGGCGAAAGCCGAAATGAACGGCCACTATGATCTGGCAACCCTGCCCACCGTATTCTTCGACTTTGCGCGGCGCAACTACCCCATTTTCGCAAAAGCCGTCGGCCTGCCGGCAGACTCCCTCCAAGCTTTAGAACATCCCTATCACTTCGAGTTCGAACTGGACATCTTCGACAGCCACCATTTCGAGCAACTGCTCTCTCCCAAAATAGCCCTGCCACAGGGGCTCAATTATTCCGGCGCTTACCGGGGCGCTTCCGACTCCCTCTCCCTGACACTGCGCATTCCGCAATTGCAATGGGACAATGTCCTTATGGATGACATCGTCGCCAAATTCAAAGCGGAAGGAAACGATGCCTATTTCGACTTCAATGTTTTTAACACCACCATTGGCAAAAATCTCGAATTCGCCCCCGTCAACTTCCTCAGCTATTTCAAAGGTGACACCCTGGAATTTGCCATTACTGCACACAACTTCAACGAGCTGCTCAACAACCTCGAACTCAATGGAGAGTTGCTCCCCATTGAAAACGATTTCTCGCTGCACTTCAACAGATCGGAAATCGTCATCTGGCAGCAAAAATGGCAAGTGCGCGAAAACAACTTCCTGCGCTTTGGCAAGGACTACATCTTCACCCGCGACTTCGTCATGACCAGCGGCCTGCGCACCATGGTCTTCGAAAGCATAGGCGAAAAAGGTCTGGGGCTTTACCTCAAAAACTTCAACTTCGACCTCATAGACCACCTCTGGGATTACGAACAACTCAACTTCAACGGCCATTTCGACCTGAGCGCCTCTGTCGAAGACCTCTTCCAAATGAAAGGACTCGCCCTCGAGCTGGAATCCGACAACCTCCGGGTCAATGAAGACCCCTTTGGCAGCCTGCAAATAGAGCTCAACGCTCCGGACCTGCGCGACCGCGTAACGACCTTCATACGCCTGCAACGCAACGCCCAAAAACTGGAGGTCAATGGCCATTACTACCTGCCCAACTATCTCATCGCCAGAAACAGACGCTATGGAAGACACAAACCCAACACCCTTGACCTCCAAGTGGAAATAGCCAACTATCCACTCGACATGCTCGAATACTGGTTGCACGAATCCATAGAAAACACCGTGGGAGAGGTAGATGCCCGACTGCAAGTCAGCGGCCCCCTCCTCAAACCACACATCAAAGGGCTGGCCGTCGCCCGCGAAGTGGCAACCACCATCAAGGCCATCAACACCCGCTACTTCGTCGAAGAAGAAACCATCGCACTCACAGACAGCATCTTCAGCGTTCAGGCTGCCCGGGTCTTTGACGAACTCGGCAACATGGCCTATGCCTACGGCGGCATTACCCACGACCACTTCCGCAAATTCGGCCTCGATGTACGCCTGCAAACCAATGAATTCCTCGCGCTCAACCTCCCCAAAAGCAAAGATGCCCTTTTCTATGGAACGGCCATTGGCAGCGGAGAGGTCTTCTTCAGCGGCTCCTTCCAAAAAACGGATATGTACATCAACGCCACGGCACTCAGCGGCACGCGCATTTTCATCCCCGTTTCTTACGATCGCGATGCCTCCCCCGTGGACTACATCCACTTTAAAGAAACCCGCAAATTCCTGCCTCAAGCTGAGACCAAAGCCCAACAGACCCCTCTGGGCCTGGGCATGGAAATGGACTTTCACATCCTGCCGGCAGCATCCATGGAAATCATTTTTGATGAACAGGCCGGAGACATCCTGCGCGGAAAAGGCACAGGCGACATCAAAATACTCGTGGGCAGAGACGGCTCTTTTGAAATGTTCGGCAATTACCGCATCGAAGAAGGACAATACCTCTTTACCATGCTCAATGTGGTCAACAAGCCCTTCGTGGTAGATCGGGGCGGCACCATCCACTGGACGGGCGATCCCTTTGCCGCCGAAATTGACCTCAAAGCGCGCTACCAGGGGCTCACCGCTCCCCTCTCCAACTTCATCCCCGAGTACCTCATCCAGGCCAACGACGCCACCCGACAGGCTGCCCGAACGCCCACCGATGTCGAACTCATCATGAAACTCAGCGGCAACCTGCTCAAACCCGACATCGTCTTCGACCTCGACTTCCCCACCCTGCACGGAGAGCTCAAAACCTATGTAGAGAGCAAACTGCGCCTCATCCGGCAGGACCCCAACGAAATGAACCGCCAGGTCTTTGGCCTCATCGTCATGGGGCAGTTCATCCCTTCCAATTTCTCCTTCCAGGGGCAGGAGCTCAACACCATTTACAACACCGTTACGGAAATGCTCTCTCAACAGCTCTCCAACTACCTCACCAACCTGGTCGCCGAATGGCTGCACGAAGACGGGCTCATCTCCGGCATTGACTTCGACATCAAATACTCCACCTATCAGGACCAAAACTTCCTGCGGGGCAATGAAGTACAGGTACAACTCAAAAACTACCTGCTCAACGACCGCCTGACTGTCAACATAGGCGGCAACTTAGACGTCAGTGGAAACAACACACCTACACCTACAACCAACTCCGGCGTTTACTTCGCAGGGAACTATGTAGTGGAGTACCTGCTCTCTCCCGAAGGCACCCTCAAAATACGCGCTTACCACCGCACGGAGCCCGACATCGCAGGCAGCAAAATCAACAAAACCGGCTTCGGCATCAGCTATCGCAAAGAGTTTGACAGCTTTGATGAATTTTTAAAAGGACTCAGGAAAACAGTTAAAGATCAGTAAGACGGCTGCTTTGGCTGCGCAAAAAGTGATCGGCCAACACCAGTGCAGCCATGGCCTCCACAATGGGAACCGCCCGCGGCACTACACAGGGATCGTGCCTGCCCCGCCCTTCCAACAATACTTCTTCACCCTGCTCATCCACACTCAACTGCGGTCGCATAATGGTGGCCACCGGTTTGAAAGCAGCTTTGAAATAAATGGGCATCCCATTGCTAATGCCTCCCTGGATGCCTCCGGAAAAATTCGTCTCTGTTTTAATAAGCGGATTGCCCTCTTCATCAAAGCCATCCCTGAAAAAGAGGTCGTTGTGCTCTGACCCCCTCATACTCGTTCCGGCAAAGCCCGAGCCATATTCAAAACCTTTACAGGCATTGATGCTCAACATGGCTTTCGCCAAATCTGCCTGCAAGCGATCAAAAACGGGAGCGCCCCAACCAACGGGGCAGCCCTCTATCCTGCAGCTAATGACGCCGCCCACAGTGTCGCCCTCCTTGCGCAGCTGCAAAATCAGCTCTTCCATTTTTCGGGCTGTGGGCAGATGCGGGCAGCGCACCGGCGTCTTTTCAATATCCGCAAAATCCCAGGTTTCTTCCGGCGCATTCAGCGATACGTCCCCCACGCTGCTGACCCAGGCCGTTAATTGCACGCCCTGAGTTTCCAACAATTGTCTCGCAACGGCCCCTGCGGCTACGCGGGCCACCGTTTCGCGGGCAGAGGAGCGCCCGCCTCCCCGCCAATCTCTATGGCCGTATTTCTTGTGCCAAGTGAAATCTGCATGAGAGGGTCTGTAGGCTTTCGCCAAATGATCGTAATCGCGGCTGCGCGCATCGCGATTGCGGATGAGCAGGGCAATGGGCGTACCCGTCGTCTTACCCTCAAAGATACCTGACAGGACCTCTACCTCATCCGGCTCTTTGCGCTGGCTGCTCAACTTCGATTGTCCGGGGCGACGCCGGCTAAGCTCCCGCTCAATAAAGGCCATGTCTATTTCCAGACCTGCCGGACAACCGTCTATGACAACGCCCATGGCCGGGCCATGAGACTCTCCAAAAGTGGTGATGCGAAAGACCTTTCCAAAAGTATTAGACATGAGTCATGCAATTTTTTAAAACATCTTGTAGCACCTCCTGCTCACGCTCCCAATTCAGGGCCGAAGCTGCGCGGGCAGCCTTTTCCGAAAGCTCTGTATAGCGCCTTTCATCCGCCAATAAGGACCGAATGGCTTCGACGATATGCCGCACTTCCAAATCCGGCAACAAGACATATACTCCCCACTGCTCGTGCAGGCGGCGGTACTCCGGAAAATCCATCTCAATTGAGGGCAAAGCTGCCTGCAAATAATCCATAGACTTGTTGGAAAGCGAGTAGTAATAATTCAAGCTGGAAGCATCCAACAAATCCAGGCCCAAAGTTGCAGCCTTTGTCAAATCCGACAGCCTCTCAGGAGGCAGATGCCCGAAAAAACGCACGCGTCCACTCAGTCCTTCCTCTTCCACCATTTGCCGCAAGGCAACAGATAAATCTCCGCGGCCGGCCAGCCACAGCTCTACTCCGGGCAAGGCCTTTACAGCCTGCAAAAGTTCAGGAAGTCCCCGCCCGGCATTCAAAGCGCCCTGGTACAAAAGTACGGGCTTTTTGGGAATCACTTTTCTCACAAACGAGTACGGCTTTTCGCCCCCACCTTCGCCGCTCCAATCCACAGCAGGTACATTTCGCAAGACGCAAAAAGGGCGACCATAGCGATTGGCCAAAACCTCTGCCAGAGTCTCCCCAACTGTAACAGCGCTACAACAATCAGGTATGCACAAACGGGCCACGAGTTCCCAGATGCGTTTGCTAAAAGCTCTGCCCTGCAATTCAGGCACTTCGGTAAAATACTCGTGTGCATCATAAATCCAGGGTTTTCCCCTCAATTTTTTGAGCAGCCAGTGAGGCAAAACCGTATCCAAATCAGCTGCCCAAGCCAGATCATAGTACCGAAACAGGAGGAAAAAAAACAGACGCAACTGAAACTCTAAATAAAACAACTTGCCTTTGTGAAAAAAGCACTTCAACCTTTTTTGCCTATACGCGCGATTCGAAAGCGGCTGAGAATCGGGCAGCACACGCCCCAAAAGCAAAACTCCATGGCCCATATCGCTGAGTGCGGCAGCTATGCGTTGCATGCGCTGATCACCCGTCAGATCGCTGGTAGCTGTCAGGACAATTTCAGGCATGGGGCTTTTTTAAATTGGTCCAGTGTAAAAGTCCCGCTTCATCTATGCGAACGAATTTTTCGTCCTGCAAAAAGGAAAGCGCCCGCAGATAAGCATCCTGTTCTTCCACGGGAAATTGCTCAAGCAGCTCTTCCGGCTTTACGGCCTGTTTGAGCAGGCATTGTTTAATTTGCTTCGCATAGCTATCAAAGGCCTCCTCTCCTTTTTTTTCGGCAAGGCGTTTTTTCTCGATGCAGTAATCACAATGGCCACAGTCTTCTTTAAGGCTTTCGCCAAAATAGGCCAAAAGCGTTTTCATGCGGCAGGCCCGGCTATGCACATAAGCCAGAGAAGCCTTGATGCGCTTTTCCTGAACTTCTTTGCGAAAGCGATACAGGGCTGCATCCAACAATAAATTGTCGGCATCGAGGCGCTCCGTCAGAAAAGTGAGTTGGGGCTTGTCTTTCATGGGTTGATACTCGATGATGCCCTGTTTTTCAAAGTGCCTCAAAATGGAGACCAGGCGATCGGAGGAGATTTTCAAAAAACTGGAAAACCTGCGTTCATCAATGCGCACCATTTGCCGAAAGGCATTGGCATGTACGCGCAAAAGGGCCCGCAGGACGCGCTCGTATTCTTTGTGCTTCAACTGATAATCGTAGAGGGTTTCTTTGTCAACAATGATGGAAAAAGTGGCCGGCATAAAAACGCTCTCCGACAAAGCGATATAGCCCGATTGCTCCAAAAACTTAAGGGCATTCCAGCAGAGGAAAACATCAAAATCATAGGTTTCGGCAAAGTCTCGCAAGTCGAAATCAAAGCTCTGCCCCTTCCCCGCTCCCACAGCCAGCCGGAAATAAGAGCCCAGAGCCCGATAGATGCTGCGCACCAATTTAAGCGGAGGGAAAGAGCGTTCAAAATTTTTCCACAGGCGTTCTTCATCGTTTTCGTCAAAGAGGAGGACGGCATAGGACTTCTTTCCATCCCTGCCTGCACGCCCTGCTTCCTGATAATAAGCCTCGGGGCTGTCCGGCAGATCCAAATGCACCACCATGCGCACGTCGGCTTTGTCAATGCCCATGCCGAAGGCGTTGGTGCAAACCATCACGCGGGTTTTTCCCTCCATCCAGGCTTCCTGCCTTATCGTTCGCTCTTCGCGGGGCAGGCCTGCATGATACCAGGATGCGGAAATCCGGTGGTGTTTCAAAAACTCGGCGGCTTCGCGCGTCATCTTCCGACTGCGCACATAGACGATGGCCGTGCCGGGCACTTTTTGCAAAATGTGCAGCAAATGGCTGAGCTTGTGTTCGGGTTTGCGCACCACCAGTGAGAGATTGGAGCGCACAAAACTCCTTTGGAAGACCAGGTTTTTTTTAAATGCCAACTTATCCTGAATATCCTCCACGACCTCCGGCGTGGCCGTAGCGGTCAGGGCCAAAACAGGCACATGCTCCGGCAGCAGTTTGCGTATTTCGGCTATCTGGAGGTAAGCAGGGCGAAAATCGTAGCCCCATTGCGAGATGCAATGAGCCTCATCTACGGCGAGGAGATTCACCGGCATTTTTGCGATGCGCACGCGGGCCAATTCATTCAACAGGCGTTCGGGAGAAAGATAGAGCAACTTGAGGCTCCCATAGACGGCGTTGTCGAAAATGCGATCAATGTCTGCATACTTCATTCCGGTATGGACTGCTGCTGCGGGAATACCCAGGCTTTTCAAACGCTCTACCTGATCCTTCATCAAGGCGATCAAAGGCGTAACGACCAGGCAGACTCCCTCCCTGCACAGAGCAGGCACCTGATAGCAAAGGGATTTTCCTCCGCCCGTAGGCAAAAGAGCCAGGGCATCCCTGCCCTCCAGCACCGCGCCAATGACCTCCTCCTGCAAGGGCCGAAAAGCCTTGTAGCCCCAATATTTCAGAAGAACGTCTGACGGTTTTCTCTGCAAAGGCATCTGGTGCATGCTCCAAAAATAGAAAAAAGAAAGGCCCCAACCAAACGGTGGAGCACTTTCTTCTTTGTGAGAAAGCCGGGTTTGGGGAAGAACTCAGCTCTCATGGGTGCCTCACAGGCTATTTTTTGTCGGCGGGCCCGGGTGTTATCATTTCCTTATCATCCAGCATAGCTGAGCCGCGATTGACATCAGAGGGGTAATTCCCTTCAAAAACGCAATCCCCAAGTTTCATATCGGTTTTATTTCCCTGCCCGGCAGGCCGAAGTGTATAAATGCCTCCACCCCAAAGGAAAGCCGTATTCTTGAAGAAAGTGCAACGACGCAATTCTACGGTACATTTGCCATTCCCTGCCAAAGCGCAAATAGCTCCGCCATAATCAGCCATGTTGTCTTCAAAGAGACAATCCTCAAAAACAGGAATGCTTTCGCCTCCCGTACCATCAAAGTACAAAGCGCCTCCATCGAGGTCCGCTGAATTTTGCTTAAAAACGCAATTGACAAAAATCGGAGCAATTTTGCTGCCGGCAGATGCCGCATAAACAGCAGCTCCCGTGCGCCCGATATTGTTGATAAAGCTACAATTGACGATCAGGGGGCTTACTACTTTATTCGGAATGGCTTCAATAAATAAGCCTCCACCGGCTCTTTCCCGCAAAGTGGATTTTTCATCGCCATTGGCAGCTCCACCATAGATGATGAAACCATCCAAGACTGTTGCCGAGCTATATCCGTTGATATAGACCACCGAATAAACATTGTCTGTAGGGGCATCCGAGCTTATCTCTCCACTCAAAAAGGTATGGTGATACTGCCAGCGACGCTCTGTCAAAGAGGTCTCTGTGCCTGCAAAACCGCCATACAACTTCACCCCCTCTTTCAAGACAAAAGAGGCATGACGATCCTCAAAATCCGTAGGATAATAAGTGCCCTCTGCCACCCAGATCTCATCGCCGGCCTCTGCCTCCAGCAGGATATCCGCCAAATCGGGCGAAGCATCCTCCCAAGACGAGCCATCACCAAAGCCCTCCGGATGAACATAAAACACCTTTGCATAGAGCGAACTGCTCATGCAAATCCACATACCCATTAAAAACAAAAACCTCATTGCACCAGGTTTGTACCCAAAATTACGTATAAAAAAAGGGACTCACGATTCATTTGGGCCGG
This sequence comes from Saprospiraceae bacterium, assembly GCA_027030635.1. Taxonomy (GTDB): domain Bacteria; phylum Bacteroidota; class Bacteroidia; order Chitinophagales; family Saprospiraceae; genus WGBN01. Next base: position 34,244 of record JALVES010000135.1, read on the forward strand.
CCATTTGATGCACGCAGGTTTCCATGTCAGGGAAGCTTCACTACCGTTTCTTGGAAAGTAATGACCGCTTCCTGTTTGTTATCGGCTTTTGGTGCAAAAAATTGGGTTTTCTATGGTGTGTGTCGAGAGCAAACATACGTTTTCTTTTCCGTTCACCCAAATTTTTTGCGCTTTTTTTAAAACTATTTGATTTTCACCCAATGGCGGATTGTCCAGGAGAACGTCAACCCGCCAAAAAAGTACATGTCTTTATCTGCATTGTTGCCCCTGTCATGATGGACAGGGTTTTCATATCTTCCACTCCCTCCCAGCTCCGGAGTCCTGTAAGAAAGCGCAGCAGACAGGGGGTTGTGCTCCCTTAAAACATCCAGATCCGGATACTGACCACTCACATCATCTAAGTAATCCGTGAAAGTTTTCCTAAATCCGAGCTCAAACCCAAAATTCAAATGCCTGCCCAGGCTCATAACAAAACCAACCCCCATAGGTATAGCCCATTGATGCAAAGAATAGGGCTCCGGAGCATCTTCAAAAACCCCCTGTCCCTCTGTCCCCAAGGGCTGCAAGTCAACCCACCGGCCATCATAAAAAGCCTGAGGATTAAAGAAAAACCAGGAAGCGCCAACAAAAAAATAAGGCGAAGCCATGCGCTTTTGGCTTTCGCCAAAATAAGTAAAAGAAAACTCCCACTGAGCCCCCAACTCAAAAAGATCCGAACGAAAGCTCAGGTTTCGCTGCCTGATTAGCAAGCCCTCGAAATTAGCATCACTGCCGGAAATAACTCCCTTGTAAGCGTGAAACTTTAAGGACACATAGCGCCCAAAATTGTATCGCAGATAAACCCCATAGGCTTCGTGCAATTCGTCTTTGTCAAAACGAACCTGCTGTAAATCACCCATGTAGTTGGATACACCGGAAAACAGGCCCAATTCCGTAGTGAAAAATCGCATCTTCTGCCCAAAAGACATGGCACAGCATAAGCAGCCTGTAAAAGCAAAAAGTAAAAAAAAGCGTCGCATAAGCACCCCATTTCCTTAAATAAACCCCACTAAAAAGAACAAGGCAAAATGCCCTTCCATTGGCCGCGGGGGACAGACCAATAGAACAAGTCGTTCAAATAAATTGGGTTTGGAGTGCCTGGCATCTCCTTATAAAAGATGCCGGAATAAGGCGGTTTTCGGAAAATGGGTCTTAGGTTAAATTCAATTTCCGGTACAAATATAATCCCTTTCTGACTTTTATGCAAATTTTTCATGAAAATTTTTCATGAAAAGAGAAAAGCCCGCTTTTGCGGGCTTCTTCTACGTCATAAAACAAGGGTTCATTAAGTTTTTTACTTCCTGTCTCCATTGAAAAACAGGCTATCAAGTTGACCCGGTTTAAACCCGCGAAAATCCGCCGCACCCGCGAAAATCCGCGTTCTATTACGGCATTGTTACCTACCGTCAATAGTGACATGATAGAACGCGGGCTTCGGCAAGCTCAGCCTGACAGATGACGCGGATTGTGCGGGTTTCCGCGGGTTTTAAGGATGGTTCAATTGTCAGATGCTGTCATTTATTTTATACAACTTTGAAATCAAGGCTGCTAAGTTGGGAAAAATAAAAAACGCATTGGATCTTCGCTGAACTCGGGCGCATTACCATCTTAAAACTTAATGAACCATTGATAAAAAAGAAAAGCCCGCTTTCGCGGGCTTCTCTCTCTACTATCACTTCAAGCGAAGCATCTTCCTCACGGCCGTGTACTCCCCGCACTCTAAGCGGTAGTACAACACGCCCGTGGCGTTCAAATCCTTCACTTCGATTTCGTGGTAGCCGGCACCGTACTCCCCGCTTATCACGCGAAGTACTCTGCCCTCTGCATCTAAGAGCGTCAGCACCGCCTCGCCGCCTTCGGCAAGGTGGAAGCCTATCTGCGTGCGCTCTGCAAACGGGTTCGGCTCGTTCTGATACAGGGCGTAGTCCTTCACGGCAGGCTCGCCGCCTATGTGCAGCTGCACATCCAGCTCACTGCCGTCGGCAGCAT
>JALVES010000136.1 GCA_027030635.1 Saprospiraceae bacterium
ATGTATTGGATGAGGCGTTGGGTGCCTCCATAGCCAGGGGTGATGCCCAGTTTGACTTCCGGCTGGCCGAAGCGTGCTTTTTCGCCGGCGATGCGCAGGTGGCAGGCCATGGCCAGTTCGCAGCCTCCGCCGAGGGCGAAGCCATTGACGGCAGCGACGATGGGTTTGGGGAATTGCTCAATGGCGTTAAACACCTCATGCCCGAAGCGGGCCATGTCGCGCCCGGCGGCGGCATCGAGTTGCAGGAATTCCTTGATATCGGCGCCGGCTACAAAGGCCTTTTCACCGGCTCCGGTGATGATGAGCCCGCGCAGGCCTGCCTTGCGGGGAGCGTCTTGCAGGAAGAAAGTGTGCAATTCCTGCATGGTTTGCCGGTTGAGGGCGTTCAGGGCCTTGGGGCGATGAATGGTGAGCAGGCCGATGCCGTTTTCTTCGGTATAGATGAGGTTGCTGTATTCCATGATATGTGGCTGTTTGGCTGGCGCAAATATAGCATAAAATGATTTGGGGGAAACCCGAAAGATTTCCCCCATACAGTGTTTCTTACGTTTTGCGTTTTTTCTTCCTCGCCGCCGGAAAGAGCACGTTGTTGAGGATGAGGCGATAGCCCGGCGAATTGGGATGCAGGCTCAGATCCGTTTCGGGATCATTGACGAAGTGGCGGTAGTCTTCGGGGTCGTGGCCGCCGTAGAACGTCCAGGTACCCTTACCCATGGTGCCGTGGATGTAGCGGGCTTCTTTGAGCGGCTTGGTCTCGCCCATGACGAGCACATTGGGCTTAATCAGTGCTTTTTTGAAAGCCGTCGTCTGCCCCATAAAACCCTTGACGGTGCGGGTGTGGCACTGCGTCAGCATGGTGGGCACGGGGTCCCACTTAGCCGAAAAGTCGAACAGCGTGAAGTAATCCTGCTCGGGCGGTATTTTGCGGCCTTTGGTGTTGTCAATGTCAGAGAATTCGTACTCCAGCGGGTCCTTGACGAGTTGAAAGTTGCGGAAGGCAAAGGTGTTGTCGTAGTTGAGTTTTTGTTGTGCATTCGGATCGGCGGGGTCGCCATCGTAATACTCGGCGCAGATGTCCACTCCGTCGGCAGCCAGTGCGATGTCATAGGTGTCGGTGGCCGAGCACATGGCAAACATAAAGCCTCCGCCAATGACGTAATCGCGTATTTTTTTTACCACCGCCAGCTTCAACTGAGAGACCTTTTGGAAGCCGTGTTTGTGCGCCAGGGCCTCCATGCGCCTGACGTTTTCCTGGTACCAGGGGTAGTTGTGGAAGGAACGGTAAAAGCGCCCGTACTGCCCCGTGAAATCTTCGTGATGCAGGTGCAGCCAGTCAAACTCGGCGAGGCGGTCGGCCAGCACCTCATCGTCGTAAACCGTTTCGTAGGGGATTTCCGCATAGGTCAATACCAGGGTAACGGCATCGTCCCAAGGCTGTATGCGCTCGCCTTTGGCGTTGAAGTCGGGCGAATAGACGGCAATCTTTGGCGCCTTTTCCAGCTTGATGGCATCCATGTTGACCTCGGGGTCGGCAATTTCGTTGAGGATTTTGTTGAAAGCTGCATCCGGCACGATCTCAAAGCTCACCCCCCTGATGAGGCACTCCCGCTCAAAAGCCGGAATGTGCGGAAAGGCAAAGCTGCCGCCCCGATAGTTGAGCAGCCACCAAGCCTCGGAGCCGTTGCTCAACACCCAATACGTGATGCCATAAGCCTTGAGGTGGTCTTTTTGAGCCTCGTCCATAGGCAGCAAAATATAGGCTGCCTGAAGCTGTGCAAGCGATGCCATAAATAAAGCGAAGAGAAGAATAAAGCGCTTCATGAGTAAATTCATTGTAAAACTTTCAGGTAGAACCAGACAAACGGATAACGCTCTCTTGCCCGAATAGTTGTACCTTTGGGCAGCCAAAAGGCAGGGGAGCCGCAAAACCATCGTCCATGAAAGCTATTTGCACAGGCCTGTTTTTTATGATTTTGTTTTCGAGCTGTTATGAAAAGCAGGAGGGCTGCCTGGACCTGCAGGCCTCCAACTTTGACGTGGCCGCTGACCGCCCCTGTGCGGATTGCTGCACTTACCCCTCTTTGCAGCTCTCGCCTCTTCACAGCGTCATCCCCTCCGATCAGCCCGATACCAGCTTTGCCTTTTCGTATGACAGCGCTTATGCCGTAGCTCCGTTCAGTGAGGATAGCTTCCGCTTTCAGAGCCTTTTCTTTTACCTCTACGACTTCCGCCTGAAGGGTGCAGAGGGCACGCTGGAAGTAACTGACGAATTTTCCTGGTACGATGCAGCAGGGGAAAAGCACACCGGCAAAGACGATTACATCCTCATAGATGCCGGCTCTTCCTCCCGCCAGACGATAGGCGAGTTGCGCAATGCAGGTGTCTTTGATTCCCTCATTTTTTACATCGGCCTGCCTGAGGATATCCGCCAGGCCGACATCACGCGCATGCCTTCGGGCCATCCTCTGGACTTTCGCTCTGACAGCCTCAATTGGGAGGCGGGCACGGGTTACATTCCCTTGCGGGTGGCCTTGTACAGAGATGCCGCCCAGGCACAGGATTCGACGGTTTTGCGTATCTTTGAGCCGGTGAGGATTAGCCTTCCGGCAAATGGAGGAGCGTTTGAGGTGGTGCCGGGAACGGATGCCGCGCTGAAGTTGCAGCTCAACTACCTGGCCTGGTTGGAGGGAGCCGACATACGCAACGATACTCCCGAGGCGCTGGAAGAGCGCATTCGGCAGCAACTGCCTGCATCTTTTTGTTGGGAATAGGTGTTTATTTTTTATCCTTTGTCACCCATGCTGCAAATTTCACCCCCCTTCCGCTCGACGAAAAGGGCTGTGGGGGCGTTTACCTGATGTGCATTTGCCGAAAGGCAAAATTTATTTAAACATTTACACATGAAAAACACATTTCTTTTCGCTTTGACCCTCCTCCTCGCACTGGGAACGACTTCCTGCGGTAAGGAGAAGAAGGGTACTGTTGAGTTGAATTTTAAGGCTTTGTACGACGGTTCGCCTTTGGTAATGATGGAGCCTTATGCTTACAACGACACTTTGGACGTCTTTTTCACGGCTTTTAATTTTTACATTTCGGATGTAAGCCTGGTGCGTGAAGATGGTTCGGAGGTACCTTTGACGGAGATTGATTTTGTGGATTTTGATGATATGGATGCCCTGAGCAAGGCACAGGAGGGTTTTTCCATGGATTTTTCTGAGGTGCCTTCCGGCAAATACAAGGCCGTGCGCATAGGTATAGGTGTGCCTATGATGCTGAACGAAACGCGTTCATCGGATTATCCCGCCGGTCACCCGCTGGCCAAAGACTCTCACTATTGGGACGCCTGGGAGAGCTACATCTTTAGCATGACCAGCGGCAAGGTAGATGCCAATGGCGACGGCGTATTTGATGACGGAGCCATCCTCTATCACTGCGGCTCCGACGAGGTGTATCGCAGCAAGGAGTTGCCCTTTGTCTTTGAGTTAGATAAAAATGGCAAGGCGGTTGTGCCTTTTAAGGTGGATGTACACCGCTGTTTTGAAGAAGGCGACGGCTACATAGATATCATAGCTCACCCCGCCACCCACACCATTGACAATCTGACCTGGGCCATGAAATTCATGGACAACATGATTGAGGATTTCTCTATCAATGACTAAATCAGCCCGAGGAGATGATGAAACAAAAGTCGTTTTTATTGCTTGGCGCTTTAGGTCTGCTGGCCCTTATTGTTTTTGCACCTTCCTGTAAGCCGGAACCTCAGCCTCCGGATGTGAAAGGCGATTTGGAAGACATTCCCTATGACCCGCAGCCTTATGAGTTGCAAATTCCGCAGGGCTTTCCGCCCATGGACATCCCCGCCGACAATCCCATGACGGTGGAGGGGATTGAGCTGGGGCGTTTTTTATTTTACGACTCCCTGCTTTCTCTGGATTACACGGTATCCTGTGCTTCCTGCCATTTGCAGGCGGGTGGTTTTACAGACAACAAGGCTGTGAGCGATGGCGTCATGGGTTTGCAGGGCACGCGCAGCGCCATGGCAGTGATGAATCTGGGCTTTGTTACGGCCGGCCTGTTTTGGGACGGCCGCGCAGCCACCTTAGAAGACCAGGCGCTGCAGCCGGTGGAGAATCCCGTAGAGATGGCCAACACCTGGGAAGTGGTGGAGGAGCGCCTGCGTCAACATCCGGATTATCCGGCCATGTTTCGCAAAGCTTTTGGCATCTCTGACAGCAAAGAGATTACGCGCGATCTGGTGGTCAAGGCCATCGCCCAATTTGAGCGCACTATGATTACGGCCAATTCCAAATTTGACCGCAAGTTTTTGTACAACGACCCTACGGTAGAGTTTACCGACTCAGAGTACAGGGGTTTTGAGATGTTTTTCGACTTCCCCGGCAGTGCGCTGCCGGATGCCCAGTGTTTTCACTGCCACAATGCCCCGCTGTTTGGCAACAACGACTTCTTCAACAACGGCATAGAAGAGGTTACAACGCTGAACGATTTCCCCGATCCGGGGCGCGGTGCAATTACCGGAAAGACCTTTGACAATGGCAAATTCCGGGCACCGACGTTGCGCAACCTGGTCTTTACAGCACCTTACATGCACGACGGCCGCTTTGAAACCCTGGAAGAAGTTATTGACCAATACAGCGATCACGTCCATTTTGCCGACAATCTGGACGAAAACCTGTCTTTCCCCCTCAACCTGTCGGAGTCTCAGAAACAGGATCTGCTGAACTTCCTCTATACGCTTACGGATTCGAGCATCATCCTCGATGAACGTTTTTCGAATCCGTTTTGAGGGGGAGTTGTCGGTTGTCTGTTGTCTGTTGTCGGTTGTCTGTTGTCTGGCGTGTCGGTGTATTGTTTGTTGCGCATCGTGTATCGTTGATTTGTTGTTGTGTTTGTTGCAAAAGCGGGGCGGGCTTTAGCCCGACTGCACGCTCAGCGGGCTTTAGCCTGCTGGCACCGTGCCAAAGTAAAAAAATCTGTGTAATCCCATAATCTGTGTAATCTGTGATTCTGACGATGGAGGGGGGAAGCGGTGAAAGTGGTGAAAGCGGGGAAATCGGAAGAATCGGCTGTACTACGCTTACGCACAATCAGTGATTCCGACAATGAACGTGATGAACATCTATCGCAGTAAACCTTTTCATCATCGTAGAGACGCAATGCATTGCGTCTCTACGATGATGAAAAGGAATCGGGTGAATTGGAGAAAGCGGCGAAATCGGATAAATCGGATAAATCGGTTTATCGTGTATCGTTGGGTTAGTGGTTAATGGTTGAGCGGGCTTTAGCCCGCTAATTAGTACCGCGTGCTTTAGCGCGCGTATGATACAAGCAGAATCAAAGAAATTCGTATCGGGAAATCCCCAAAATTCCTTAAATTTGCCCCGCGCCGTCTCGAAAGCGAGTACGGGCGAGAACATGCTCTTTGATAATATCTCTTCCAATACCTCATCACCGACCACCTCGGCAACACCGTAGTCCTCTTCGAAGACAAAAACGGCGACGGCCCTTCGACTCCGCTACCCTTCGACTCCGCTACCCTTCGACTCCGTTACAGCTCCGCTCAGGGTGCAGCTCCGCTCAGGGCAGCTCCTCATCACCACCGAGTCGGATACGAATGACCCGGACTTGTTGGAGGTGCTG
>JALVES010000137.1 GCA_027030635.1 Saprospiraceae bacterium
CTGGAGCGGCAGTTTTACTATCCGTTTGGTTTATCCATGAAGGGTGTTTGGCAATTCACGACCAGCCCGCCGGAGCGGTATTTGTATAATGGGAAGGAGCTGGAGAGTGGCTTGGGGTTGGAGTGGCTTTATTATGGCGCTCGTATGCATGACCCTGCGATAGGGCGCTTTACGGGGGTGGACCCCTTAGCAAGCAGCTTCGCCGCTTGGACACCTTATAATTTTACACTCGACAATCCAATCAATATGATAGACCCCGATGGGCGTGCAGCAGAGTGGATTGATAATGGAGACGGGACTTATACTGCAGAAGCTGGGGATAGTGCTTACAGTTTAGCAAAGGATGCAGGCATAAGTAACTCATTTGCAAATATGCTTGTTGAAAGCCAGTTAGGAGCGAATTATATTGGAGCAGACGGAGGGTTAAAGTCTAACGTGGAGGTAGGTGACGTGGTAGATATTACTCCTTATGAATATGATTGGTCATTTGGTGAGCCGAGTAGTACGATTCAATTAGCTGGTGGTGCTGGTTCAGGTTCATCATCAACTCCAAGTGGTGTAGCTACAGCTACCGTACTTGGAGCGATTTCTGACGGAACTGGTGGTTTAGGAGGTGGATTGACTAAACAAGGAGGTTCTTTAAGACTTACAAATGGCGCATATAATGGAAATGCTCTATCTCTCAAATATTATGAATCTGGCTGGACAGGTGGAAGTAAAGCCCAGATTAAGACATATAATCTGTCTTCTGCAGGTAAAGTAATAGGTAAGGTTGGTACAGCAGGTACTGTTGCTATTGGTCTTTATGACATTGGTACAAATGCTTATCAAGAGGGAGGATTTGGAACGCAAACTCAAAGAGCTGCAGGAAGAGTAAGCCTGTCCCCAAACGTTGGACAGTTTTTCGCTGAGTTTAAGGTGGATAGATTGAGGGATTAAATGACCTTGTAAGCCGCGGATGTTGGTGGTAGCGGTGAAATCGGGTAAATCGGTGGAGTCGGTTTATCGTGTATCGTATATCGTTGGTTTATTGTTTGGTGGCTTTTCGTGATGGACTTGGTGAACGTGACGAACGTGACGAACGTGATGAACGTGACAATGGAAAACCCTGACACAGTTTTTCTAACACTCCCTGGAAGACATTTTTGACAACGGACAACGGATAACCGACAACCGACAACGGATTCACCCCTCAAAAGCCCCGTTTTTCATTTATTTTTCCTAAGTTTTTATTCACAATGTAAGGGTGTTTTGAGATATAACTTGTTGATAATCAGTCTCTTATATTTTTTTGGTCCTTGTGGTTTTTGTCACAAAGGCCTAAAAATGTACTTGTGTGCCCTTGCGTTTTGCCCGATACTTGCAATGTGAAAGGGACACAATCGGCTTAAAGAGCTGATTTTCACGATTCATTTGGGAAAGCGATTTGATGGCATAGCAGTCAAATCCTGACCTTCAAGTTCTAATATGTTCATGGGATAATAGAAGCGGGTCGCTACCTTCTCAGGGTTGCGGCCCGCTTTTTTTGTGGGAAGAAGAAGGGCGGCGCCTTACAAGGCGCCGCCCTTCTTCTCAGTTGCTCTCAATCAAAGGAGTGATTGGCTGTTTCGGCCATTTTGACGAGTTCTTCGTACTCTTCGGGGGAGAGGCCGTCCATGCAGTATTGGATGGGGTTGATTTTTTGGCCTTTGTAGATGATTTCGTAGTGGCAGTGGGGGGCGGTGGAGGTGCCCGAGCTGCCTACGAGGCCGATTTTCTGGCCTTTTTTGACTTTTTGGCCTACTTTGACGTCTATGCGTTGCATGTGGCCGTAGCGGGATTGGTATCCGTAGCCGTGGTCTATGACGACGCTGTTGCCATAGCCGGTGCGTTTGTGTTCGACTTTGACGACTGTGCCGTCGCCGGTAGCTTGTATGGGTGTGCCGCGGGGAGCGCCGAAGTCTATGCCGGTGTGGAGCTTGCGCACTTTGTAAACGGGGTGGATGCGATATCCGAAGCCCGAGAGCAGGGTTACTTTGCGGCTGAGTTTATCGGGTTGTACGGGTTTGATGGAGGGGATGGAGGCCAGCATTTTCTCGCGCTCTTTGGCCAGGGCGATGATGGTGTCGAGGGATTCGGACTGGAGCTTGATTTGTCGCTGCAGGCGGTCTGCTTTTTCGCGGGTGGCTTTGATGAGCTGGCCGGTGCCGCTGTAATTGACAATTTCGCTGTAGGATTGGTGGCCTCCGGTACCTCCGTTCCAGATATCGGGGTCAATGGGGTCCATGCCGAAGAGCATGCGGTGGACGCCGGCGTCTCTGTCCTGGAGGTTGGCCAGGACTTTGTCCATGCGTGCCAGTTGTTCGTTGAGTGCGGCGTATTGCACTTTCATTTGCTCCAATTCCCTGCGAACGGCTTTTTCTTTGGGGGAGGGAAACAACTCCCAGATGACTAAGGTGAACAGCCCTCCGGCTACCAGAGCTGCGGAAAGGAAACCGAGAATGCGCATGATGCGCTCTTTTCTGGTTTCTTCTACTTTCTCGTAGCGCAGCGTGTGAATGTTGTAAACAAATTTTTCCTTTCCCATAAGGCATATTTCCTGGACAAAATGCTAACTTTGCTGCCCTTAAATGGCAACAAGCACGGCTCGCGTTAAAAAAGCAATTCGGGCCGTGTGCGTTTGGGTTTTATCCAAAGTGGAATCAAAATTAGAGCGGGAAATCTCTGTGGCAAAATTTTTTAACATAAAGTTTTCCACATTCGCACTAAAGTTTTCCACATTTCTTGTGAAGGTTATCCACATTTTGGGTGCTTCAGGCGCTGTTTCCCGTGCTTAGGGCGGTGTTTATGGATGAATCAGGACGCAAAGATGCTATATTTTGGCGAATAAATCAAAAAACGCGCATGGAATCCAGAAAAATTCGCAGGGAGTTTTTAGAGTTTTTTCGCTCGAAGGGGCATAAAATTGTGCCTTCGGCGCCGGTGGTGAACAAAGACGACCCTACGCTGATGTTCACCAATGCGGGCATGAATCCCTTTAAGGATTACTTTCTCGGCAATCGCAAGCCGGAGGCGCGGCGCGTAGCTGACACCCAAAAGTGTCTGCGCGTATCGGGCAAGCACAACGATTTGGAGGAAGTGGGGCGCGACAGCTACCACCACACTTTTTTTGAGATGCTGGGCAATTGGTCCTTTGGTGATTACTTCAAAGCCGAGGCCATTGCCTGGGCTTGGGAGTTGCTGACAGAAGTGTATGGCCTCGACCCTGAGCGCTTGTACGTAACGGTATTCTCAGGCGATGCCTCCGACGGTTTGGATGCCGACGAAGAGGCCGCGAAACTGTGGGAAAGACATTTGCCGAAAGGCAGAATCCTCTACTTCGACCGCAAAGACAATTTTTGGGAAATGGGCGACACGGGGCCCTGCGGTCCCTGCTCTGAAATCCACATAGACCTGCGGGATGAGGAGGAGCGTCTCAAAGTGGATGGCGCCTCGCTGGTCAATCAGGATGACCCCCGCGTGGTGGAGTTGTGGAATTTGGTTTTTATTCAATACAACCGCAAGGCCGACAGCTCTCTGGAGCCGTTGCCGGAGAGGCATGTGGATACGGGCATGGGCTTTGAGCGTCTTTGCATGGCCATACAGGGCAAGCTCTCCAATTACGATACCGATATCTTTACTCCTTTTATCAAATTGATAGAGCAGATAACGGGAGTAAGCTATAAGGGCAGTTATGCGCCCGATGCTTATTCGGACATTGCCATGCGGGTGGTGGTGGACCACCTGCGTGCCGTGGCTTTTACCATTGCCGATGGTCAGTTGCCGGGGAATACCGGTGCCGGCTACGTCATTCGTCGCATTTTGCGGAGGGCAGTGCGCTATTACTACTCCTTCCTCAACAGGGAAGAGCCGCTGCTCAGCCTGCTGACGGAGCCTCTGGCGGACTGGTTTGAGGATGTCTTTCCCGAGCTCAAAGCCCAGGCTGCCCAGGTGGCCAAAGTCATCGAAGGCGAAGAACGCAATTTTCTGCGCACGCTCGACAAGGGGCTTAGGCGCTTTGAAACCTTAGACGTAAGCGGAGGGGTGGTCTCCGGCAAAGATGCTTTCGAACTGTACGATACTTATGGCTTTCCCATTGACCTGACCCGCCTCATAGCCGAAGAAAAAGGTCTGAAAGTGGATGAAGAGGGCTTTCAAAAAGCTCTGGAAGAGCAGAAAAGCCGCTCCCGCAAGGCTGCCGAACGCTCGGTGGGCGACTGGGTAGAGGTGCGTCCGGGCGAAGACGTGCAATTTGTGGGCTATGACCAATTGGAGGTGCCCGATGCAGGTATTTTGAAATACCGCGTGGTGGAAATGAAGAAGGGCAGGCAGTATCAAATCGTACTCGATAAAACGCCCTTTTATGCCGAGGGCGGAGGCCAGCGGGGCGATAGCGGTACCCTGCAAATCGGTGAGGAGACCATCAAGGTGCTGAACACCCTGCGCGAAAACGAACTCATCGTACACATCACGGATCGCCTGCCCGTGCAGGTAGATGTGCCGGTGCATGCCCGCGTCAACCGGGCCCGGCGTGAAGCTACGGCCCGCAACCACTCGGCTACGCACCTCATGCATGCTGCCCTGCACCGCGTGCTGGGAGAGCATGCCGTGCAAAAGGGCCAGGATGTGGATGCGGAGCGTCTGCGTTTTGATTTTTCTCACTTTGAAAAACTTACGCCCGGGCAAATTGCCCAAATTGAAGGCATTGTCAATGCCAAAATACGCGAGAACATCCCGCTGCAGGAAGTGCGCAAGATGCCTTTGGCAGAGGCACGCGAACTGGGTGCCATGATGCTCTTCGGCGAGAAATACGGCGAGGAGGTGCGGGTGGTTACCTTTGGCGAAGACTTCTCCCGCGAGTTGTGCGGCGGTACGCATGTGCAGCGCACGGGAGATATAGGATGGTTTAAAATAGTCTCGGAATCCGCCATAGCCGCAGGCGTGCGTCGCATAGAGGCCCTCACGGGCGAGCGGGCGGAGCAATACGTGCAAGAGCAATTGGAGGACTTGCAGTCCGTGCGGCATTTGCTGAAAAGCGGCAAGAATACGCCCCAAATGGTGGAGCAGCTTTTGCAGGAAAACAAAAAGCTCAAAAAGGAACTGGAGCAACTTCAGCAGCAGCAAACGGCCCGGCTCAAAGACGAATTGCTGGAAAAAGCAGAACAGCGCGAAGCCTTCAAACTGCTCGCAGAACAGGTAGCTGCACCCGATAGCAAGAGCCTGAAGAACCTGGTTTTTCAATTGGAGAAAAGTTTGCAGCCGGCTGTGATTGTGCTTGGCGCAGCCATCAACGGCAAGCCTCAGCTCATGGTGGCCATCAGCAAAGAGATTGCCGGCAAAGACGGCTTGGATGCCGGCAAGATGGTGCGCCAACTGGCCGCCCATATCCAGGGTGGCGGCGGAGGTCAGCCCTTCTTTGCTTCGGCTGGCGGTAAAAATGCAGCCGGACTTGCCAAAGCTGTGGAGGAAGCAAAACGTTTTTTCAACCCGGCTGAATAAGCCTTAAGACATCCGGAGTATGCTTTCTACATCCCGCAAAAAACGCTTCGCCTTGCCGATTCTGCGCTTTCTGCTTCCTACACTCTTCTTTTTGGCAGGGAGTAAGGGCATTTTTGCACAGGATGCTGCTCCGCAAGTCAGTCTGGAGTCGCCTTACAACACCATTTACGTACACCTTTATTATTTGCAGCCGGACAGCTACGAGCCGACTAAGGCGGCGCTGACTTTACAGACAGACTTAGATTCGACCACGCGGGTACAGCGGGCCGTGATGCTCAAGCAAATTTACGACGGGCTGGGGCTGTATGTGGAGCTGGACAAAATTCCGCGCGATTCCTTTTACAGGGACAGCCTGAGCGGGGAGTACCTCTACAGGCCTTTCCCTCTGGAACTGCCCGAGATTTACGTGCAACGGGTGGGGCAGAAGTGGTATTATTCGCCGGAGAGTGTGCGGGCCATACCTGCCTTATACAAAGAGGTCTATCCCTTTGGCGCTGATTTTTTCGTGCGTCTTTTTCCACGCATAGGGCAGCACAGGTTTTTGGGTTTGTTTGTGTGGCAGTATCTGGGAGCCTTGCTCATTTTGTTGTTTTTGCTGCTCTTGCACCAGTTGTTGAGCCGCGTGCTGAGTTGGCTTGTAAGCAGACTTACCCGTTCGAAATTGTATCCCGACCTGATATCTCATGAACTGGCTTTTAAGGTGGCCCGCTACCTGAGCCTTTTGGCTTTGATGGGCGTCTTGAGGGTTTTGCTGCCCATGTTGCAGTTGCCGATTTTGGTTTCGGCTTTTGTGATGACGGCTGTGCGGATTTTCAGTGCGGTTTTCTTTATGATGTTGTTCTTGAGGGTGTGGGATATCGGCATGTTGTTTTTCGGGCGCTTCATTCAGCGCACGGACAATCGCATGGACGACCAGTTGTTGCCGTTGTTGCGCAAGTTAGGGCAGATTTTGATTGTGGGCGGAGCTGTGATTCAGATTCTGCGCATCATGGATGTGAATGTAACGGCCATCATAGCGGGGCTTTCCATCGGTGGTCTGGCTTTGGCACTGGCGGCTCAGGATACGGTCAAGAATTTCATCGGCTCGCTGATGATTTTTGTGGACAGTCCCTTTCAGATTGGCGACTGGATTGATGCGGGCGGGTTTTCGGGAGAGGTTTTGGAAGTGGGTTTTCGCAGCACCAGGCTGCGGCTTTTGGATACTTCGGTGGTGAGCATTCCCAACGGCAATATGGCCAACATGTCGGTTGTCAATCGGGGTGTGCGCGTCTATCGGTTGATGGATGTAACGCTTGGCATTACCTACGATACGCCCCCTCAAAAAATTGAAGCCTTCATGCAGGCGCTGCGCAAGCTCATCCTGGAGCATCCCGTTACCAACAAAGAAAGCTATTACGTACATCTCACGGCCCTGGCCGACTCCTCTTTGAACATCCTCTTCCGCGTGCCGCTGCTGGTCTCCGACTATGCCTCGGAGTTGAAGCACAAGGAAGACATCCTGCTCTCCATCCTGCGCCTGGCCGAAGAACTGGGCGTGGATTTTGCCTTTCCTTCCACTTCTGTTTATCTTTACCCACAGCAAGCTGATGTAAGCCGGCCGAAGCCTTAGACCGGAAGGCCCGGCTTTTCCGGTTTGGGTATATAAAAAATGAAAACATGAATTTACGCCCTGCTCTTTTTTGGGACACTGATGTAAACAAAATTGACTTGCAAAAGCACCGCGCTTTTGTCATTGAACGCATTACTACCCGTGGGAGAGTGGAGGACTTTCGCGAGCTCATGAAGTATTATGGCAGGGATGTGGTTAGAGATGTTTTGCTCAATGCCCGTTATCTCGATAAGCGTACCCTGGCTTTTTGCAGTCTTATTTTTCAGGTTCCTAAAACTGAATTTAGATGCTACAAACTCGCACAGTCGAACCCGGAACATTGGGATTACTGAAACGCTTAATGGAGATGAAAGAAGTCTCTCCATTTTATTTGGTAGGAGGAACGGCTTTGGCACTTCAAATAGGGCATCGCGTATCCATAGATTTAGATTTGTTTACTCCGGAGGATTATGATAAAGACATGCTCATTCAAGCTCTTGATGAGGAGTTTGAGTTTTCTATAGTCTCAGAAGAAAATCGCATGCTTATTTCCTATGTAAATCAGGTTAAGGTTGACTTTGTGAAGATGTCTTATCCCATTTTATTTCCTCCTTTACTGGTTGAGGGCA
>JALVES010000138.1 GCA_027030635.1 Saprospiraceae bacterium
GCCGTGTCTTCTGTGGGGGTTGTGGGAATACTGTTGGCCGGTTGGGCCAGCGACAATAAGTACTCCTTGATTGGCGCCATGCGCTCCGGTGCGCAAATCGTCAGTTATGAGCTGTCGGTGGGGCTGTCACTGGTTACTATGGTCTTGCTGACGGGCAGTTTACAACTGTCGGAGATCATCGAAAGCCAGCAGGCAGGCTGGTGGATTTTTCGCGGGCATATTCCGGCGATCATCGCTTTTGCGCTCTTCCTCATTGCCGGAACGGCCGAGACCAACCGCGGCCCCTTCGACCTGCCCGAAGCCGAGTCGGAGCTGACGGCGGGTTTCCACACGGAATATTCCGGCCTGAAATTTGCCTTTTTCTTTTTGGCCGAATTTGTGAACATGTTCATCATCGCCGTCATTGCTTCCACGGTTTTTCTCGGCGGCTGGATGCCTTTCCACATCGGCACACTCGAAGGCTTTAACCAAATCATGGATTTTATTCCGGGGCCTGTCTGGTTCCTCGGTAAAGTCTCTTTTATCATGTTTTTGATGATGTGGTTTAAGTGGACTTTCCCGCGCCTGCGCATTGATCAGTTGCTGACGCTGGAGTGGAAATATCTGTTGCCTCTGAATTTGCTCAATTTGGTCTTTATGGCCTTCATCGTTCTTATGAAGTTGTACTTATGAAAGCTGTAGTCAATTACTTTTCGGACATTTTTAAGGGAGTGAAAACCCTGTTGAACGGCATGAAGGTTACCGGCTATTATTTTTTTCATGCCCGCAAGGAGATCATCACACAGCAGTATCCCGAAAATAAGGAGAGTCTGAAGATGTTCGAGCGTTTCAGAGGTGAGGTGATTATGCCCCACAACGAAAACAACGAACATCGCTGCACGGGTTGCTCGGCCTGCGAGGTCGCCTGCCCCAATGGGAGCATAGAAATTATTTGGTCGCGCAGGCTGAATCCCGAAACGGGCAAGAAAAAAAAGACCCTGGAAAAATTCGTCTATCACCTTTCCATGTGTACCATGTGCGGGCTGTGCATTCCCGCCTGCCCCACCGGTGCCATCGTGATGGGCAAGGATTTTGAACATGCGGTTTTCGACCGCTCGCAATTGACCAAAGTGCTTAACAAGCCCGGCTCCAAATTGATGGCCGGGGTGGAAGAATAAAAATTGGCAGGGCATTGCGCTGCCGGAGCTCTACAGATTTTTCTTAAATCCTGCGGGCTTTAAGACAAAACGAAAAACAGTTTTATGGAACGCCTCCTCTTTTACCTCATAGCTGCCTCGCTCATCGGCTTTGGCCTGCTGACGGTAACATCGCGCCGCATTTTGCGGGCAGCGGTGTATTTGTTTTTTGTGCTTGCAGGTATGGCGGCTCTGTACTTTTTGATGGGCTATAATTTTTTGGCCGCCGTGCAATTGGTGGTCTATGCCGGCGGGGTAGTGGTGCTCATCATCTTTGCCATCCTGCTGACGCACGGCATTGACCATCGCCTGCGCCTCGCTCCTGCAGGACAAATGTTGGCAGCAGTGGCGCTTTCCCTTGCCGGTATAGGTGTTTCGCTCTTTGCCATTTATTCTTACGATTTTCCCAAAACCCTGCGCGAGCCTGAAGTGGCAATGTCGGATATAGGGAGACAATTGTTGGATGTGGGCAAGGAGGGTTATCTTCTCCCCTTTGAGGTCGTCAGCATTTTGCTGTTGGCGGCTATGGTAGGGGCTATTGTCATTGCCAAAGGACGAAAAAATAAAAAACAGGCAGGGGAGGGGTGAGCCCCTTTCCCGCTTCAAAAACAACAGCATGATAGAAGGAGTCAGCATACAGGAAATCATGGCCGTATCGGTGATTCTGTTTTTCATCGGTGTATATGGCTTTTTGACGCGCCGCAATTTGATTAGCATTCTCATTTCGTTGGATTTACTGTTGAATGCCGTGGCGCTCAACATGGCGGCCATCAATCGCTATTTGCATCCCGATCATTTTCAGGGGCATTTTTTTGCCGTTTTCATCATTGCCGTGGCAGCAGCCGAAGTGGCCGTGGCCATAGCCATTATTGTGGACCTCTATCGCCTCATCCGTTCGGTGGACGTGGAGGAAGTGGATAAGCTCAAGTACTAAAAACATCCCGTGATGACCAACTTTGACTACGCACTTTGGATTCCGCTTTTGCCCTTTTTGAGCTTTTTGATTTTGGGCCTTTCGGCAAATAAAATCAATGCTCGTACTGCCGGCCTGACGGGCGTACTTTCCCTGGGGCTTGCCACCGCGCTTTCCCTGCTGTTGGCCTGGAGCTATTTTGGCGCTCATGGAGGCGGACACGAGCAGGCCTATGCCACGCTTCAGCCGCTGAAGTGGGTTTGGTTGCGCTTTACCGATACGCTGCCCTTTGAAATGGGCATCCTGTTAGACCCGCTTTCGGTGATGATGCTTGTCGTGGTAACACTGGTTTCCCTCATGGTGCATATCTATAGCCTCGGCTATATGAAAGGAGAGCGGGGCTTTGCGCGTTATTACGCTTTCTTGTCGCTCTTCACTTTTGCTATGTTGGGCCTGGTGCTGGCGAACAACATTTTTCAGACCTATTTCTTCTGGGAGCTGGTGGGTGTCTCCTCTTTCCTGCTTATCGGCTTTTACTACGACCGCCCTTCGGCCGTGGCCGCGGCGAAAAAGGCATTCATCGTTACCCGCTTTGCCGACCTCGGCTTTTTGATCGGCATTTTAATCCTGTCGTACTATGCAGGTACCTTCGACTTTGGCCAACTCAATGCAGCTGATGGCCCCATCCTGAGCAAAGACTGGGCGCCTGTTTTTAGCGGGCATTCGCTGATGTTTTGGGCCTTGCTGCTCATCTTCATGGGCGCTGCGGGTAAGTCGGCCATGTTCCCGCTGCACATCTGGTTGCCGGATGCCATGGAAGGCCCCACGCCGGTTTCAGCCCTGATTCACGCGGCGACCATGGTGGTAGCCGGTGTCTATCTCGTAGCACGCCTCTTTCCGGTCTATTACCTGGTGGACTACGGCGCGGCTCTGGAAGTCGTCGCCTGGGTAGGCGCTATCTCTGCTTTGCTGGCGGCCATCATGGCCATGGCTCAGATGGACATCAAGCGCGTATTGGCCTATTCCACCATGTCGCAGATCGGTTACATGATGCTGGCCCTCGGCGTCTCGGATGGGGGGGCTGACGGCCTGGGCTATACGGCTTCGCTCTTTCATCTGTTTACACACGCCTTTTTCAAATCCCTGCTCTTCCTCGGCGCCGGCATGATCATCCACGCCCTGCATACCAACGACTTGCGTGAGATGGGCAATTTACGCAAATACCTCCCCTGGACGCACTGGACTTTCCTCATCGCCTGCCTCGCCATTTCCGGCATACCGCCCTTTTCGGGTTTCTTCAGCAAGGATGAAATTTTGGCGGCAGCCCGAGAAAACCACTTTTGGATATTTGCCATTGGCTATTTCGTAGCGGGCTTAACGGCCTTTTATATGTTCAGGCTCTACTTCACCATCTTTTGGGGGCGGGAGCGGCAGTACAGCCACAGGCCCCATGAAGGAGGCTGGAACATGAAGTTGCCCCTGGGCTTCCTCGCCCTGATAACGCTGGTGGCCGGCTTCATCCCCTTCGGCGAGTTCGTCTCGGCCGACGGGCTGCCTCATCACTCGGCTTTGGATTGGAAATTGGCCATGAGCAGTGTGGGCATCGCTTTGATTGGCATTTTGGCAGCCATGTATTTGTACAGCAAATACAAGCAACTGCCTTCGCAAATAGCGCGCTCCCTCGGGCCTTTATACCGCCTCGTGGAGCGCAAATTTTACATAGATGAGATTTACGCCTTTGTAGCCAAACGCATCATGATTGACACCATAGGCGCGGGCGCAGCCTGGTTCGATCGCC
>JALVES010000139.1 GCA_027030635.1 Saprospiraceae bacterium
CCCGTTTGTGTACTCCAGAAAAAATCCAAAGCATTGGCTGAACTCCCCTGTCCTTCTAAAGAGACTACCGACTGCGAGCAGGTAAGTGTATCTGACAGACCGGCATCTATCACCGGCAACTGCACATTTTCAGTAACCACAACACTGTCCACAGCTTCGCAGCCATTGTGGAGGTCAACGACTTGCAGGTAGTATGTTCCGGGAGCGTTTACGACAACTTGCAGGGGGCCTGTCCAGGCGAGTTCAACGGCATTTTCATCGGTCCAATGATATTCATAGCCTTGCGGCAAATAAGAGGAGCTGCCATCGAGCACGACCGAGTCGGCCAAACAGTTGAGTAAGCCGTCGGGGCCGGCATCGGCCAGGGGCGCCAGGGTGTCTATGGCTATGCTGACGGAATCCATGCCCACACAACTCGTCAGGGTATCGGTAAGGCTGAGGATGTACAAACCCGGTGCATCCACCAGAGGTTGCAGGCCATTGGCACCGCTGAGGATGTTCCCATTTGGCGAAAGCCAGGAATAAACCAAATGAGGCCCCATCGCCGAAGCAGTGCCGTCTAAAGTCAGCACGGACGTACTGCAAGTCAGCGTATCAGGGAGACCGGCGTTAGCGACGGGTGTGTCTTGTTGCGCATAAACCTGCACGGTATCATAGACGGCACAGGCGAACTGCGAAACTTCCAACACATAGGTACCCGCAGCGCCTGCATAGGTAGAAATGGAATCGGCAGGCCCCGCCAGTACACCGTCGGAGGTGCTCCAATGATAGGCGATACCTGCTCCGCTTGAAGAAGCAGAACCATCCAACAAAGCTTCTTCAAGCGCACAGGTAAGTGTATCCGGCAAGAGGATTTGCGCCTGCAAGTCCAGCACTGTGAGGCTTAACATCAGCGTGCTGTCGCAACCCGTGAGTGCAGAAGTGAAATGCAGGATATAATTTCCCGAAAGGGTGAATATGGAATCCCCTATGGCATAGCTCTCCCCCTGACAAATGGTGTCGGCGAGGAAAGTGGTGTCTAAGGCATAATAGTCCAGCTGAATTTGCAAAAGGCTGTCGCAGCCGTACTGGTTTTGCAAAAGCACCTCATAGTTGTCGGGTTGCCAAAAGGCCGTATCGGCTATGAAGAGGCTGTCGCCCGGGCAGAGGGTAAAGCTCAGCGCTGTGGTGTCGTGGGGAAAGACGTTGAGGTGCAACTCAACAAGGCTATCGCATCCTGCGGCTGTACTGAGGATCAGGTTGTAGGTACCGGCCTCGTAAAAGAGGCTGTCGCCTATCTGGAGGCTGTCGCCCTCGCAGAGGTTTTCGTTGAGTACCGTCAAGGGCGGAGGCGTTTCTATAACAACTTGCACACAAGAAGAACTGATGTCTCCGCAGAAAGGAGGTGCAGGGCCATTGAGCATAGCCAACAAAGTATCTACGGGCAAACCGGGCGTAACCACATAGAGGCTGTCTTCTTCGCTGAGGCGATAAGCGAGCACACAGACGTTGTAGGCTCCGGGGCCATAGGCGGTGAGGTCGGCTATGCTGTCGAGTTCTATGATAATGCCGGAGGTATCACTGATGAGGTACTGATAGCCGTACTCCAGGGTATCGGGCTCTTGCCCGAAATAGACGGGCGGGATGTCGAGCAAAAGAGCGGAATCGCCCTCGCAGACGTAGAGGTCGGGATAGGGCGCCAGGCTGCCGGCATCGGCCTCACAACATAGTAAGCCCGAATTGTCGCAAAGCAAGATTTCAAAATTGAGGATTTGCCCGGGATAAAAAGAGGGGTCGTTGTCAATGAGCAGGCACCAGGAGCCGTTGACGGGGCCACTGTTGAAGCTCTCGAGGCAGTTGTTGCCGACGGGATGATAGCTGCCTCCAATAATGCCTGCAAAGGGCCAGTCCTGGTTGTTGGTCCAGGTAGCAGCGAGGGGTGTTCCATTGACGGTATCCGGAGTAACGGGATAAGCGCATGGAAGAAAAAGCACATCCCACAAGACGCTGTTGGTGGTGCCAAAATAAGACAGCGAGGGACCAATGAGAGGCACGGTATCTCCTGCCGGTGAGACGAGAGAAATTTCGAGGTCCCAGATGTGCTGGTGGGTAAAAGTCAGCCGCACGCCACAGACGCCCTGAGCGGGGTCGGCGAGGTCATCATTGAAGGCATCGGTGATGTCGTAGCAAAGCTGGTAGCTGCTGTCGGGCTCAATGGAAAAGGGGCAATTTCCTGCATCGGCGCAGTCGCAACTTTGGGCATAAAGGAAGCCGGCCGGCCACAGTCCTGCCAAGAAAAAGAATGCCCATGGGATAAAAGTGCGCTGCATAACCAGTTTTGGGATGCGGAGACCGCTTACACGACCACCTTTGTTTGATTGCAACGCCCGAAAGATACGCAAAATTTTGAAGACAGGGCCTTTAAGGAGCAGCCAAACCGATTCCGGGCCTGTCTGACAGCACGATTTGTCCGGTTTTGGTCAATTCCACGCCCGGCCAGGGGTTTTCAGCCAGCAAAATAGCACCGTCCAAATCGGCGTAATCGAGAAAAGGAAGGAGCTGGGCAGCGGCCGAGATGCCAATGCCGGTTTCGACCATGCAGCCGACCATGAGTTGAAGGCCGTGTTTTCGGGCAAGGCGCACCATATCGAGCGCGGGAGTAAGGCCACCACACTTCATCAGCTTGATGTTGATGCCGTGGAAACGACCGGCACAGGCGGGCACGTCGGCGGGTGTTCGGCAGGCTTCATCGGCAATCAGGGGCAGCGGGCTGGCTTCATACAAGCGGGCCATAGCTTCCCGCTCGCCGGCGGGCAGAGGCTGCTCGAGAAAGAGCAGTTCAGCTTTCTGCAATTCAGGGAGGAGCGCAAGAGCCTGCTCCACATCCCAGGCGTTGTTGGCATCTATGCAGAAGCGAGCCTCTGTCATTTGCCGCAAGGCAGATAAAACAGCGGGGTCGAAATCGCTGTCTGCCTTGATTTTATAGATCTGAAAATCGGGCCGGGCCGCTATTTTTTGCTCCAACTCTTCGAGGCTGCCGATGCTCAGGGTATAGGAGCTTGGGGCGTATTCTTCAGGCGGCTTCATCCACTGCCTGAGGTCATCGGGCCAGCACTCGCGAACGGGTTTGCCAAGGAGTTTGCCGTAGAGATCGTGGGCGGCTACATCCACCGCTGACTGAAAAAAGCGATTGTGCCCGAAATGCGGGTCTAAGGCCTGCCAGAAATCGAAGGGATTTTCAAATTCAATCTCGGGAAGAAGCTGCTGCAATTTTTCACCCTCGGCGAGGAGTTGCTGCTCGGTGATGCCGTAGTAGTCGTGTTGGGTAGCTTCACCAAAGCCGCTCAGACCATCAGCCCGGAGCTCTACAACGAGGGTGAAGCGCTGGGAATAGGTGCCCCGCGAGATGGTGAAAGGCTCCTTCAGTTGCAGTTTGACGGGGTGAAGTCGGGCTTTCAGTTTCATAAGGCAGGCGGCGGGTCAATCAGCCAGCAGTTCTTTGAGTCTGGCCGGCGAATAGTTTACCGACTTAAGCGTTTTGTTGTCGCCTTTGCGGAAGACCAGCCAGAGGTCGCCTGCTTTTTTGATATAGCTTTCGGTGCCGTCGCGTTCGAGATAGTACTGTTGCGTAGCCAGGGCTTCTTCTTCGCTTTTGCAGGCTTTGCTCATGTTGGAGCGCTGCACTTCGGCGAAAAGTTCGGGGAATTTTTCGCCCAGGCCAAACTCAAGGATGGCTCCGGCGAGGACGTATTGCAAATCGCAGAGGGCATCGGCGACTTCTACCAGGTCGTCTGCCTCAATGGCCTGGCGGAATTCGTCCAGTTCTTCCTGCAACAGATTGACTCTCAATTGAGCCCGCTCCGGCGGAGGGATTTGCGGCTCTTCCAAGACGGGATGTTGAAAAGTGCGGTGGAAGGCCGCCACCATGTTGAGCGGGTCTATGGGCTTCATTGGTGTTGTTTTTCTTTCAGCAGTTTGGCCACCAGATCGGCTGCTTCCTGCAATTCGATGGCGGAGTGTACGGCCAGGCCGCTTTCGTCAATGATTGTTTTGGCGATGTCGGCATTGGTGCCCTGCAGGCGTGCCACGATGGGTACTTTGATGCCGCCGAGGTTTTTATAGGCTTGCACGATGCCATTGGCCACGCGATCACAGCGCACGATGCCGCCGAAGATGTTGATCAGGATGACCTCCACGCGGGGGTCTTTGAGGATGATGCGCAGGGCCTTTTCCACGCGCTCGGCATCGGCAGTACCGCCTACATCGAGGAAGTTGGCCGGCTCGCCGCCGGAGAGTTTGATGAGGTCCATGGTGGCCATGGCGAGGCCTGCGCCGTTGACCATGCAACCCACGTTGCCGTCGAGATTGACGTAGTTGAGTCCGTATTCTTTGGCTTCGACTTCTACGGGGTCTTCCTCGCTGAGGTCGCGCCATTCGGCCAGGTCTTTGTGGCGGTAGAGGGCGTTGTCATCGAGGGTTACTTTGCAGTCCACGGCCACGATGCGATCGTCGGCTGTTTTGAGGGTGGGGTTGATTTCGAAGAGCGAGGCATCTGAGCCGACAAAGGCATTGTAGAGCTTGCTGACGAAGCGCACCATTTCTTTGAAAGCCTGACCACTCAGACCGAGATTGAAGGCTATTTTGCGAGCCTGGAAGGGCAGCAGGCCGAGGGTGGGGTCGGCGTATTCTTTGTGTACGAGATGGGGTGTTTCTTCGGCTACTTTCTCGATTTCCACACCGCCTTCGGTGGAGTAAATGATGACATTGGTCTTGCGCTCGCGGTCCATGAGCACCGACATGTAAAGCTCATCGCAGGCGTTGAAATCAGGGCGAAAGGCGTCTTCCGCCACGAGGATTTTGCGCACCAGCTTGCCGGGGCCTTCCATGCCTCCGGGCGTCTGGGGCGTTTTGAGCATCATGCCGAGGATGTCTGAGGCGTACTTGCGCACCTCCTCCTCATTGCGAGCCAGCTTGACGCCGCCGCCTTTGCCGCGGCCGCCGGCATGGATTTGTGCTTTGATGACTACGGCTTCCGTTCCGGTTTCTTTTTGCAGTTTGTGATAAGCCGCTACGGCCTCTTCGACAGACTCAGCCACAATGCCTTCCTGGATGGCAACGCCAAAGCGTTTGAGCAATTCTTTACCCTGATATTCGTGTAGGTTCATTTCGCGTTTTTTTGGACGCCCAAAGGTAGGGAAAAGTTTTGGGTTGGTATGACTTTGGGGGAATTTTTTTTGAGGGGATTTTTGGGGCGGTCTCGCGCGCGCGCGTGGGGGCGCAGGCGCGCGTGCGCGAGACATGTCATGTCTATAAGACATGACATGTCTGCAGCAAACAATACAAACACAAACCACTCAAAAAAGCCACCCCTCCCACCCCTCAAAATCCACATTTTTCCGTACCTTTGTAAGGTCCAAAACCAACCCAAAATCACCGCTCGAAAATGGTCAACCTCATCCACATATCCATCCCGTTTTTTCTGCTGCTTTTGGCCTTGGAAAGCTGGTTCAACGCACGGCGCAGATATGACTGGTACGAGCTGAAAGACACCTTCAGCAGCCTCGCCATGGGCGTTGGAAATGTGCTGGTCGGCTTCGTCAACAAAGGCATCGTTTTGGGGGCTTTTTGGTTGGTTTGGCAATACCGTTTTTTCGAGCTCGGCAGCGGGCCTGCGGCCTGGATTTTCCTCTTTTTTGCAGAGGATTTTTCCTACTACTGGTTCCACAGAATCAGCCACGAGAGCCGGTATTTTTGGGCTTCGCATGTGGTGCATCACTCCTCACAAAAGTACAATCTGGCTACAGCCTTGCGGCAAACGTGGACCGGCGAACTCAGCGGCAGTTTCCTCTTTTGGCTGTGGCTGCCCCTGCTCGGCTTTCACCCGCTGATGGTGCTGACACAACGGGCCATCAGCCTGCTCTACCAGTTTTGGATACACACCGAAGCCATCGGCAAGCTGCCCCGCCCCATCGAATTTCTCTTCAACACACCCTCGCACCACCGCGTGCATCACGGCTCCGATGTGAAATACTTAGACCGCAATCACGGAGGCATTCTCATCATCTGGGATCGCCTTTTGGGCACCTTCCAGGAAGAAGAAGAACGTCCCCGCTACGGTCTGACCAAGAACATCCGCTCCTACAACCCCTTCTACATCGCCTTTCACGAGTGGATAGACCTGCTCAAAGATTTTTTCCGCGCAAAAACGCTGCGTGAAAGAATCCTCTATATCTTTGGGCCTCCGGGTTGGAGTCCCGATGGCTCCCGCCAAACGACCAAAGACTTGCGCAAAAAAGCGCAAAAGAGACTATGACTGCCCTAAACGACAAGCAGAAAAAATTCCTCGCCACCCTGCGCACGCCCTGGAAAATGCGCCTCTACTTTTGGCGAAAGCTGCCTTCCGTGGCCTTTTGGAAGGTACGCATCCACAGCATCAGCGAAGAGGGATGCACCATTGCATTGCCCTATAGCTGGCGCTCACAAAATCCCTTTCACTCCATTTACTTCTCCGCTCAAGCCGGTGCGGCGGAGTTGTCTTCAGGTCTGATTGCTTCCCTCGCTTTGCAGGGGCGGCCGGCAGTCTCCATGTTGGTAACAGATTTCCGAATCAGTTTCCTCAAAAAAGCCACGGCAGAGAGTTATTTCGAATGCAAAGAAGGGCGGGAAATCTTCGAAGCCATAGAACGAGCCATACAAACCGCTGAGCCTCAAGTATTTACGGCCCATTGCACAGCCCGCATGGCCGACGGCACAGTGGTCTCAAGAGCCGAAATCACCTGGTCCTTCAAGCGAAAATAAGGGGTGTCTTTGCCTCCTTCTCAACCACATTCCTTCAAATCTTTCCACTTTTAAAGTCAAGCAGAATGAAACCCATTACAGAGCTTCATCACTTCACCCCACAGGTGCAAAAGCTCAAACCCTCAGCCACCTTGCGCATCAACGAGCACTCCCATGCCCTTGCGCAGCAAGGGCGCGAGATCATCCGCTTCGGTTTTGGTCAATCGCCCTTTCCCGTGCCCGAGAGTGTGGTCAAAGCCCTACAGGAACACGCCCATGAAAAGGCCTACCTGCCCGTAAAAGGACTGCCCCGTTTGCGTCAGGCTTTCGCCAAATACATCCAACGCAAAACCGGGCTGCCGGCTGAAACCGAAGACATGCTCATCGGCCCGGGCAGCAAGGAACTCATCTTCCACCTGCAAATGGCGCACGAAAGCGTACTCCTCCTACCCTCTCCCTCCTGGGTCTCCTACGAACCCCAGGCCTCGCTGCTCAGCAAGCCCGTTCATTGGATAGATACACAGGCCGAAAACCACTGGCGCCTGCAACCCGAAGCCCTGGAAAAGGCCTGCCTGCAATTTCCCGACACCCACAAGTTGCTCATCCTCAACTACCCCAACAACCCTTCGGGCACCACCTACCCGCCCGAACTTCTGGAAGCCCTGGCCGAAGTGGCCCGCAAATACAACTTACTCATCCTCGCCGATGAAATCTATGGCGACATGCACCACGATGGCCAACACCAAAGCATTGCGCATTACTATCCCGAGGGCACCATCATCAGCACCGGACTCAGCAAATGGTGCGGCGCCGGCGGATGGCGGCTGGGTGCCTTCTACTTCCCGAGCCGCTGGCGCAAACTCTTAGATATCATGGCCATCATTGCCAGCGAGTCTTTTACCTCCGTGAGCTCACCCATACAGTACGCCGCTGCCACAGCCTTCGAAGGCAATGAAGACATTGAGGAATACCTCTCCGCCTCCCGAAAAATCCTGAAAACAGCCGCTCAATACGTCCAACGGAAATTGACGGAAGCCGGCATCCCCACAGCAGCGCCGGAAGGAGGCTTCTACCTCTTTCCCGATTTCAGCAGCCTGCGCCAGGGCAATGAACAGCCCGAATATCTCAGGAATTCCGCAGCCTTTTGCGATTACCTGCTGGAAAAAACCGGCGTAGCCCTGCTCCCGGGCTCCGATTTTGGCCGCCCGCCGGAAGAACTCACAGCCCGCCTTTCCTACGTGGATTTCGACGGCGAGCAAGCGCTGGAAGCCGCCCGCCACCTGCCGGTGGACGAAACATTCCTTCAAAAATACTGTCCCAAAGTATGCCGGGGCGCCGACTTAATCGTAGAATTTGTGAAAGGGGCTTAAGCCCCTTTCTTTTACCTATATCACCAACTGGTAAATGCCTTATTAAATATATCTTCGACCAACTGCTCCGTAACTTCCTCTATCAGTTGGTCTTGCACGTCGAGCAGGTTGACATCGCCGGGGAAATCCACCGCCCAGGAAGCAGTGAAGGTACGCGGCCCTTCCTCTGAAGTACTGTCTTCTATGGTGATTTTTACACTCACATTGAGGCGATTCAAAGCCGTAAGTTCTCCGGCCTGAGGAGCTTCGGAACTCACGCGATAGGTCGTAACAACTCCTTTGATGGCAATATCGGGATCTGTCTCTGACAACTTGAGTGGAGTGTCATTGCGCACTTTATCGCTTAGCTTTTGCGTAAATATGTCGGGCAACACAGCAGGTGCATCGGTTGTCTGACTGGTAAATGGCAAAACGTAAAAGGTCTCTGCTTCAGGATTTACGGCAATGCCGGTAAAGCTATAACAGCCGTAAAACATCCACGATAAGGCGGCAAATACAGCAAGAAGATGTCTTCTATAAATCATTGTTCTCTTTTTTCTTTTCTTTCTTTTTGGCTTTCTCCAGGTCACGCCGAATTTCTTCCGGCAGTTCTTCACCTGGTTTAAACATCACCTCACCGCCTTCTTCCAGAATTTTTTGCAATTCTGCCTCCATGCGTTCTTCCCGCAAAATTTCAGATAAGGGTTTGTACTCCTGCCCGAGCGCATCTGTAAAGCCTATAATTTTCAGCTCCGTTCGGCGATTTTCCTGATGCTCAGCCTCACTGCAACGCACGCCATTTCTGCAGCGATTGACCAAATGCGTTTCACCATAGCCTTTTGCGACAATCCTGTCTGTAGAAATACCGCCGTTTTCGAGTATGTAATCTACGGCTGCCCGGGCTCTTTTTTGCGAAAGCGAAAGATTATACGCATCATTGCCCCGGGAGTCTGTATGGGAGCCCAATTCGACAATCAAATCGGGGTTCGCCTTCAACATGGCAATGACTTTATCTAATTCGCGGGCTGCATCCTCGCGAATATCCCACTTGTTGTAGTCGTAATAAATGTTTTCAATGCGCAGGGTTTTATCAAGGGTAGCGGGCGTTAGCGTAATGTTTCCCAACAAGGTACCCTCTTTTAATCCCGAAGTCAGGTTATCAGACACCCCCGGCTCAATATCGCTCACCCCGTCAATGCAAAGAATACAGCCCTCTATATTCACATAGGCTTCAATGCGCTTTGCAAAATAGCCCTTTTTACGAATCATGATGGTATAGTGATTCCCCGGCTGAAGAGCCATGTTAAAAGTGGGGTACGGGTGGTCTTTCAGCACCAGCACCTCTTCTTGCTTTGTATTGTTATAGACCTCGATCAAAGCACCTGTAATGGCTTCGGCCGTGTGCGTGCTGTCGTATTCTGAAGCCAGCGTCATCTCAAACCAGTAGCCGGGCAGGCGCTGCATTTCCAATGGAAGGAAAACCTTTTCATCACCTACGGAAAAAGGTTTTTCCAAAGTCCGGAAAATCCACTTTTCAGCGCGGGCGATGTATTCGCCTTTCGGCAAATGAACGGAAAAATACCCCACAGAGTCCGTAAATACTTTGAATACGGTATCTCTGCTCGCAGCACGCATAAAATAGATCTGCACCTGTGGCAAATACCCCCGGTTGTCAGTTTCGTAAGCATAACCTTCGACCTGAACGGGCTCGCTTTGAGCATAGAGCAGACTTGCACAAAGCAAGAAAGAGAATATCGCTGTTAGCTTTTTCATACTGCAAAAAAATCTTCAAAACCCGAGTAAGTGAAAATCGCAAGCAAGAGGCAAAATATCTCCGGCTCAAATCGCGGAGATTCCCCAAACTTCCCCGTATCTTTGCCCCAAAGATACAAAGACCATGCGAATTGTTTTCATGGGCACACCGGCCTTTGCCGTGCCTTCACTTGACATCCTCCTACAAAACGGCTATGAGGTCGCCGGTGTTGTTACCGCTACGGACAAATTGGGCGGACGCGGAGGCAGGCAATTGCTGCAATCCGCCGTAAAAAAATACGCCCTGAGTAAGGGCCTGCCCATTTTGCAGCCCCGCAACCTCAAAGCACCTGAGTTTCAGGATGCCCTTCGCGCGCTCAAAGCCGACTTACAGATCGTAGTTGCCTTTAGAATGCTGCCCGAAAGCGTTTGGGCCATGCCTCCCCTCGGCACCTTCAATCTGCATGCGTCCCTTTTACCCAAGTACCGGGGTGCAGCCCCCATCAACTGGGCCATTATCAGGGGGGAAAAAGAGACGGGACTCACGACCTTTTTCATCCAAAAGGAAATTGACACCGGTGATATCCTCCTGCAAACCCGCCTCCCCATAGGAGAAAATGAAACCGCCGGCGAACTGCACGACCGCATGATGACAGCCGGCGCTCAACTCGTGCTCGATACCGTCCGACTTATCGAATCCGGCGATTATCAGCTCCAAAAACAAGACCACACCCTCGCCACGCCGGCACCCAAAATCTTCCACGACGACTGCCGCATAAACTTCAATCAAGACAGCCAAAGTGTACACAACTTCATCCGCGGACTAAGCCCCTATCCGGGCGCTTGGACACGCTTCCGGGGCAAACAGCTCAAGTTGCTGCGCTCCAAAATCTCTGACCTGAAACCTCAAAACATGGAGCCGGGTGAACTGTTCCGCCCCGACAAAAAAACACTCTGCTTCATCACAGCCGACGGCTGCGTAGAAATCAGCGAAGTAAAATTGGAAGGGAAAAGGATGATGAGCGCTGTGGAGTTCTTGAATGGACAGTGGCGCTAAGGCGCTTCGCGCCTAGGGGAAATGTGGACGCTTCGCGTCTAATGTGGGGCCTTCGGCCCTAATGTGGAACGCAAGCGTTCTAATGTGATTTTATGCTCGCTTCGCATCGCGTAACCAACATGTAGATTTACGCGATGCGAAGCGAGCGTAAAGCCACATTAGAGGCCGCAAGGCCTCCACATTAGAACGCTTGCGTTCCACATTAGACGCGAAGCGTCCACATTTTACCCCCCCTCCACTCACTTCACCTTCCCGACGACCAGTGCCCCCAAGCCCAACAGAAGCAACAACAAAACTCCAGCAGCCCCATTCCACTTCAGCCAGGATGCCCAGGGAGCGAGTTCAGCTCCGATGCTGTGATTTGGATACGTGGCGCACACTTTTGAAATGCTGAAATTTTCCACCCAATCCATAAAGGCCGTGAAAAGAGGAAGGATGACCACCCAGGGCTTCCACCATTTTTTGTCAGGCAGGCTCTTGCTGTAGAGCCACCACAACAGCAATAGATAGGTAACCCCATAAGTGAGTGCATACAGATTGTCTGTCAGCAACGAGTTCAACGGATAAATCTTCCTGCCCGATTCCGACCACTGACCGATAGCCGTGTACAGAGCCTCTCCCTCATAGCTATACCACAAATCAGGAGGCCCCGAACTGCCAAAGGCATCCGGCGCTCCAAGCCAGGCCGGCAACTGCCCCAGCACTATGTTGAAGAAAACGATGAGCCCAAGGCCAATAAGAATGTTGCGCCCTGTAGCATAACGCTCAGCAAATCTATATAAAAAAGCAAGCATGAAAAATTATTTTCTCAACCTTGTCGCACTCGCTTTCGAGACGGCGCAGGGCAAAGTTAAGGAATTTTGGGGATTTCCGGGTACGAATTTCTTTGATTCTGCTTGTATCATACGCGCGCTAAAGCACGCGGTACTAATTAGCGGGCTAAAGCCCGCTCAACCATTAGCCGCCAACCCAACGATACACGATAAACCAATTTACCCGCCCCCTCCAA
The DNA here is from genome assembly GCA_027030635.1 of Saprospiraceae bacterium. Lineage (GTDB taxonomy): Bacteria > Bacteroidota > Bacteroidia > Chitinophagales > Saprospiraceae > WGBN01. The sequence goes on from JALVES010000139.1 coordinate 11,924, forward strand.
CCGACAACGGATAACCGACAACCGACAACACCTCCCCGCTCCCTAACCAAAACCACACCCTTCAACCCCAAAACACCCCACTTTCTAAACTGCGCCTTCTCCCCATAGCAAAACGGCATATCTTGCAGCCAGTTTTCTCATAGTATGTTTAATTTCCTGCGTTCCTCCCCTTCTGGAGCGCAGGAATTTTTTTTTGCCCCCCCTCCACTTCTCCCCAAAATGCCTATCTTGCAGCGCTCAAAAAATTCGCTCAACCAGCCAAAGTAAAACCATGAAAAAAGACTATTCCTTCACCGCCATAGACCGCTTTCTGCGCTATGTGCAGATAGACACCCAGTCAGACCCGGAATCCGACACCTTCCCCTCCACCGAAAAACAAAAGAACCTGGGACGCCTGCTGCTCCAGGAACTCAAAGACATGGGCATACAGGATGCCGAAATGGATGAATACGGCTACATCTATGCCACCCTGCCCTCCAACACCGACAAAGACGTGCCCGTCATCTGCTTCTGCTCGCACATGGACACCTCTCCAGACAGCAGCGGCAAAGACGTCAAGCCCATCATCCATAAAAACTACGACGGCAAAGACATCGCCCTGCCCGACGACCCCTCCCAGGTACTCCGCCTCAGCGAGCATCCCGACCTGGCCGAACAAATCGGCAACGACCTCATCACCGCCAGCGGAACCACCCTGCTCGGCGCCGACAACAAAGCCGGACTGTCCGAAATCATGGACATGCTCCACTACTTCATCACCCATCCCGAAGAAAAACACGGGCCCATACGCATCCTCTTCACCCCCGACGAAGAAATCGGCCGCGGCGTGGACCACGTGGACATGCAAAAGCTCGGCGCCCAATACGGCTACACCGTAGATGGCGAAAAACGCGGCTCCATCGAAGACGAAACCTTCTCGGCCGATGCAGCCGTGCTCACCATCCATGGCGTCAGCGCTCACCCGGGCTTCGCCAAAGGCAAACTGCAAAACGCCCTCAAAATCGCCGGCGACATCCTCTGCGCCCTGCCCAAAGACCGCCTCTCTCCCGAAACCACCGAGGGCAAAGAAGGATTCATCCACCCCACCACCATCCAGGGACAGGCGGAAAAAACCGTCCTCAAATTCATCATCCGCGATTTCGACACGGCTAAACTCAAAGAAAAAGAAGAACTGCTGCGACAAATCGCCGACGAAGTCATCGCCCGCTACCCCAAAGCTTCCTATGAACTGGAAATCATCGAGCAATACCGCAACATGAAAGAAGTCCTCGACCAACACCCTCAGGTCGTAGCATACGCCGTGGAAGCCATCCAACGCGCAGGCATGACGCCCATACGATCCAGCATCCGCGGAGGCACCGACGGCTCGCGCCTCTCCTTCATGGGGCTGCCCT
>JALVES010000140.1 GCA_027030635.1 Saprospiraceae bacterium
CATCGGCTTCCTCGGCCAAAACTCCGAGACCCTCATCTTCGGGCTGGGCGCCAACAGCAGCGCCGACTCCATCCTCATCACCTGGCCCACAGGCCATCAGGACCGCCTCTACGACCAAAGCGCCGGACAAACGCTGGAGGTACTGGAAGGCAGCACCACCAATGGCCAAATCGAAGTAGATCCCGACGTAAGCATCATCACCTCTGTGCAGGAGATTCCGGCTTTCGCCAAATTCCAAGCACTGCACACCTACCCCAATCCGGCGAGTGAACAAGTCTTCATCACTGTCCCCCATTTGCCGAAAGGCAAAGGCAACAGGCAAATACTCCCGACAGCCCGCTTGTTTGACGAGCAGGGCCGCTTATCGGGCTTTCGCCAAATGCAGCCAGGTGGAAAGACGGGTACCTTCTATATAGATATAAGTACGCTGCCTTCCGGCAAATACCATCTATGCGTGTACAGCCTTTCGGGGGAGCGATTTATGAGTACTTTCATCAAGCCATAGCGGAGGGAGCCTCTTCAAACAAAAAAAAGCCGCCTTGCAATGCAAGACGGCTTTTTTATACTCAGGAATCATCCTCTCAAGGAGGATGGTCTTTTTACTGCTTTACTGCCGGGTGTAAGTCGAGGTCCAGTGCTCGCCATAAACCGTTCCGAGAATGGAAATCGTAAAGGTGTTTTCATCAACAACTTCGCTGGGAAAATCCGGGCTTTGGACCAGATCCTGCCAGTCGTCTTTCTGGCCTTCCCAGGAAAGCTTACCGCAAATTTCGCGGAAGGTGAAAGCCAGCCCGTTGGTGCCATAGGCATCTACATAAGGGCCTTCGCTGTACAGACCACCGGAGGCATCATCTACGGAGTAGATGCCATCATCCACCTGAGTAACCTCAGCTACGATATCGGCCTCGGCATAGTCGGGCAGGAAGTCATGCTGATGATAAACGGTGTGTACATCATAAGTACCTGCCAGATCGGAAGGACAGCTCAAGGGAAGGTCCACCTTGGTGTTGGGAGCCAGAACCGAGCCGTCAGCCATGTTGAGCGTAAAGGTAAATTTAAAGATTTTGCCCAACTCAAGGCTGTCCACTTCTACACCCGCAGCGGCTGCTGCATCGGGGCCGGCCCAGGTTAAATCAGAAGGGAAGCTGCTAACCGTCATCATCTTGCCTGCAGTGCCTCCATCATAGCTGACCCATACATCCACGCTGCTCACCTGAGCATCGCCAAACGTTTCCACATCGAGTGTAATATCGGAGGCGGCATTGGCAAAGTCGCTCAAATCGTAAAAGTTGGGAGCAGGCGTGCCCACAATGGGTAAAGCGCCACTGCCGCTGTTTTGCTGATGGGCAGGAGTGATGGAGTCATCACAGGAAGTGAAGACCAAACCCGTCATCAACAACAGCAAAGCCGTTAAAGAGAGAATATTTTTCATGCTTGTCATTTTTAAGTTTTAACAAAATGAGTTTGAAAAATCCGGTTGAAGAAGCCCGAAAGCTCCTTCAACCGGAAGAACTCATCAGTTGATGTCCCACCAGACTTTGTTGGCAGGGTCCGTAATGGCATCCAAACCATCTACCGGAGGGGTATTCAGGTTCAGGGTCAACTCCGAAGATGGATAGGGGAAGCGATACGGAATGGTGCTGCCGGAATTCGGCGTCAACTCCGGAATGTTGGTACGACGCCAGTCGTTATAGACCTCCGGCTCGGTGTACATGGCGATGTACTTCTGGGTCATGATGTCTTCCATGGTAACATTGCCTTCGCCGGGATCAATAGCAGCCATATAATCCATAGACAAGCTGTCGAAGACCATGTGGAGGCTGTCAGAAGCAAAGGGTGTTGTTGCGCTGATGTAATCAAACGAACTGGTTACACCTTCCATAAAAGCATCATGAATGGCTGCATCATCGCCGCCCGTCATCATCAGGGCTTCGGCTTCCATAAACTTCTGCTCATAGTAAGTGATCAGCGGATAGTTGCGAGCAGCACGGAAGTAAGGATGGTTGTCGAAGTCCTCAAAATCGTAGCTGTAAATAGGCAAGCGCGGGTCATTCAAAGCGGTCATAATATCACCCAACTTAGAAGGCTTGTCGTCGGTAAACATCTGAATGTCTCCCGTACGGTCGCGGTTGAAGCGATACCAGGGAGCAGCAGAAGTCGGACCCGAGGTGTATTGCAGGCGCATGTCATCGGCACCGCTGGTGAAGCCATCGGCTACATGCGTCAAAACATCGCCGTAATACTTGTTGGGGTCCCTCAAAGCGCGGTGCAAGGCAGCGCGTGCAGCAATGGCATGGGCGGCTTTCAGCCACTTGGCAGCATCACCGCCATAGATGATGTCATCGCCACCGGGCAGCAGATCGCCACCGTCACCACTCAGCGAGCTGATGGCCTCTGCCAACATCTCATCAATCTTGCCGTAAATAAACTCCTGAGAGTCAAAGGCAGGCTGCAGATTGTCTGTACCCTGGAAAGCTTCAGTGAAGGGCATATCATTCCATACATCCGTAGCCATCATCCAGGTATAAGCCATCAAGACATCGGCAATGCCTACGTAATAGGCAGCGCCTTCTTCAGAAGCCTTCTGTTTCAAAATTCTGGCATCTTGCAGGATGCCTGCATAGATGTTGTAACGCCAGGCATTGTCGAAGTTGGAAGGCACGATAAAGGAGTAGTTGTCAATGGAAGACCACTGACGGGCAACGCCCCTTACGTGGCTGACCAAAACCGCTGAGAAGCGGGACATGTCCCCACCCGTCAGGTCGGCTACCCCAACTTCAATAGAGGGCAGCAATACCGAGGGCGGTACATCTGTGGGGACGTTCGGGTTCACGTTGATGTCCCCGAAATAGTCTTCACAGGAATTGAATCCCAACAAGAGGGCCAACCCCAGGAAGAGCGCTGTGATTTTATGTTTCATCATGTTTGTTTTTTTGGTTTCACAAAAAGCTTTTCACTTCAAACCCGTTTCTTAGAAGCTGAGGTTCAAGCCAACAGAAACGGAGCGCGTTGAAGGCATGTTGAAGTATTCAAAGCCTTGCGCATTACCCGTACCCCAGAGGGATGTCTCAGGGTCAACACCGAGGTAAGGCGTCCAGAAGTAGAGGTTGCGGCCATTCAAGACCAGAGAACCACCCTGTACAAAAGTGCCGGAGAACCACTTGGGGTTGAAGTCCCAGCTCAGGGTTACCTCGCGCAGGCGCACCCAGGTCGTAGATTGAACAAAGCTCTCATCTACGGAACCAAAGCCACCTACGGAGCTGGTCCAGTAATTTTGACCTACGCGCACCGGAATGTTGTTGGGCGAGCCATCGGACAATACGCCGTCGAAGATGACAATCTTGTCGCGGTCTTCTGCCGTAATCTGGGCACGGCCGAAGAAGGTCAGAGCCCACATGGTACCATTCCACATTTGCCCTCCCTGCTTCCAGTCAACGAGGAAGGAGAGTGCCAGGCGCTTGTAAGTGAAAGTATTGGTGATACCTACGATGAAATCGGGATTGGGATCACCAATCACGCGCAGGGTGGGGTCGGGCTGTTGGAAACCGTATTCGCCGCTGGTCGGGTCATCGTTGATGAGGATGTTGCCATCGGGTATGGTCAGGCCGTCATCGGCATCTGTACCTGCATTGTCGCGCAGATAAGCACCACCGTAAAGCACGCCAAAGGGCTGTCCCGTAATGTGGAACATACCCGTACCCGTGAAACCGCCAATCTGCAGAGCCTCAAGGCCTTCGGCCAATTTCTCAACAATGGTGCGGTTGCGGGTGTAGTTCACCTGCAAATCCCAGCCAAAGTCGCGCTTACGGATGGGCGTAGCCGTCAAAACGAGCTCAATACCTTTGCTGGACAAGCTGCCGGCATTCAAGACAGCGCTGGTGTATCCCGTAGAACCTGCCAGGTCCACCGGCAGAATCTGGTTGTCAGACAGCATGGTGTAGTAGCTGAAATCCAGGCCAAGGCGACCTTTGAAGAAACGCAGGTCAACGCCCACTTCTTTGTTTACGGTCAATTCAGGCTCCAGATTCGGGTTACCGAGGTTGTCGCTTTGCGTAAAGCCCGTTACGCCATTGAAGGGGAAGCTGACGGGGTCAGCCCAACCGTCGCCTGCACTGGCAGAAACAAAAGGCGTAGTCGTAGAGTAAGCGCTGGGCGGGCCACCACCTACGGCAGCATACGACAGGCGCAGTTTACCAAAGGAAAGGATGTCGTCATTCGGCAACAGCTCAGAGAATACAAAACTCAGGCTGGCTGAAGGATAGAAGAAACCGATGTCGCTCAAAGAGAACGGCTCGTCAGGCACGATCAGCGTGGACACATAGTCCTGGCGACCTGTAACCGTCAGGTACAACATGCTTCTCCAGCCAAAGTCCAGGCTGCCGTAGAAACCTACGGTACGCTTGTTGTTGATGTAACGGGAAGACTGTACATCCGAAGCATTGGAAATGTGTACAAAATTCGGGAAGCTCAGACCATTGCCCTCGGTGTACAAATTCTCAAGGTGAGAATCGTAGAGGTTGGCACCAAGCAGATAGCCCAGGCTGATGTCGTCTGTCAAATTGCCGCTGCCACGGGCATTCAGGTAAATGTCCGTATTGCGGAAGAAGAAGTTGTCTTCAAAAACACGACCGGAAGGAGCCGTGCGGGAGTTGATTTCAAACTGCTGCTCGCGACGATCAGAGAACCAGTCCGTACCCAAAGTGGCAGACAAGGTTGCCCAGGGATGCAGTTTGTACTCCAGGTTCACATTGCCAAACAGGCGATTCACCTCGTCAAAGCGGGGAGCCAGGTTGATGATCCAGTAGGGGTTGTCATAACCGCCACCGCCGCGATAGTTGCGCTGAGAGCCATCGGGGAAGCGATAAGCAGCCTCCGTATTGGCCGGGTCGTCAAAACCGCCGGAATTGTCAAAAGTAACGGGTGTACGCAACATACCCAGCATCAAACCGGAGGTGTTAGAGCCCTGCTGGATACGGCGTCCGTTGGCCTTGCTGAAGTTGGCCGAAGCCGACATGCTCAGGCGGTCCGTCAATTTCAGGTCGGAAGCCAGCTTGAAGGTATTTCTCTCAAAAGTGTTCTTCGGAACGACACCTTCTTCGCTGTAGTTTCCATAAGAGAAACGGAAGTTGGCCACGTCAGAACCTCCGGATACGGCCACGTTGTTGTTGAAAGCGACGCCCGTCTGGAAGAAAGTTCCGATGTTGTCGTAAGGCGTTACGGGCTTCACGGCAGAAGGATCATCTTTCGACACGATGCGGCCATTGGGGTCAAAGGCATAATCCTTATCGCCATCCCAGGCCAGCTCGGATACAGGAGGCCCCCAGGAAGTGGAAACACCCGTTTCAGGCGGATAGTAAACGCCTGCCCAGCCTTGTGCATAAGTCGTTTGCGTGGGCGTAATTTGCGTTACTTCCGAGAAAGCTACGGAAGAGCCAATATCCACCTTAAATTTCTTGCCGTCTGTACCCTTACCTCTCTTCGTGGTGATGACCACAACGCCACGAGCGCCGTCCACGCCGTAGAGGGCCGTAGCTGCAGCGCCTTTCAGGATGGAGATGGACTCAATGTCATTGGGGTTCAGGTCGGCAAGGCGGTTGGTGTTGGCCACACCTGCGTGGTTGCCTTCAGATTGGAAGGTGGAGTTGTTCACGCGCACGCCGTCAATCACGATGAGGGCCTGGTTGTCGCCCGTCAGAGAAGTCTGGCCGCGAATCACAATACGCGTACCACCACCGGCGGCACCGGATGCGCGGGTAAGTTGTACGCCTGCAGCTTTGCCCTGCAGGGCATCCAGGGTCTTGCTGGCACCGGAGCGCGTGATGGCATCACTGCTTACCTCCTGCACCGCATAACCCACGGCTTTTTCTTCTTTTTCAACGCCCAATGCCGTTACCACTGCCGTTTCGAGGGTGATACCCTCTTCCATGACAACGTCAACTACATTGGAAGCGCCTAATTCAACTTCCTGAGTCGTATAGCCGGTATAGCTAAAGATCAGAGTGTTGCTGCCTTCAGGCACAGTGACAGAGTACTTACCGTCATAATCGGTGATTGTACCTACTGTTGTGCCCTTCACCAGCACATTGGCTCCAATCAACGGATCACCCTCTGTGTCGGTGACCGTTCCCTGGACGGTTCTTTGAGCCAGCATACTGCCGACGCCAAATAGAACCAGCATCAAAACCAGTGAAAGTTTTTTCATACCAAATTGGTTTAATTAAGAAATGATTTTCCGCAAACTACCTTGTTGAGTAGTTGCTCTGCCCTTTGCAGGCAGAGCAACTACCTCTGTGTGTTGTCCTGTATTGTCGGCAAAAATACACATTTCCGGCATTTTACCAAATCCTTAACGTTTATCTGCTGACAAACGCTGTTTTGGCAAAGGGCCTTCTCAGCGATTTTTCGCTAACGGGATTTGCCTCGTATGATACCTCTGCCGCTTTGTGCGGAAAGTTCCAAAAAGGCCAGTATTTCGGCGGCTTCTTCACTCTCTCCCTTGAGTTCTTCGAGCCGCGCTTTGCCCTTGGCCAGGTTGCCGTGTTCTACAAAAAGATGACGATAGAGCATTTTGATGTGTTCAATTTTTTCAGGGCTGAAGCCCCGTCTTTCCAAACCGATGACATTGACGCCCGCATAAGCCAAAGGCTCACGGGCTGCCGTGATATAAGGTGGTACGTCTTTGCGCACCAATGAGCCGCCGCCAATCATGACGTGGCGACCTATGCGCACAAATTGATGCACGGCCGTCAGCCCCCCCAAAACGGCCCAATCTCCCACTTCTATGTGCCCGGCCAGCGTAACGCCATTGGCCAGCACGCAGTGATCGCCAAGAATACAATCGTGAGCGACATGCACATAGGCCATCAAAAGGCAATCGTTGCCTATGACTGTGCGGCCATTGGCCCTGGTGCCTTTGTTTAAAGTGCAAAACTCCCGGATGATGACGCGATCGCCAATCTCAAGCGTGGTGTATTCTCCTTCGTACTTTAAATCCTGCGGAATCGCCCCGACCACAGCGCCCGGAAAAAGCTCGCAACCTCTCCCAAGGCGCGTACCGCTGAGCACACAGGCATTGGCTCCGATCTTACAGCCGTCGCCTATGACGACGTCGGCTTCGACTGTGGCAAAGGGCGCTATTTGGACACCACGCCCAAGCCGCGCCTCGGGATGCACATTGGCTCCCGGATATGTATCATTTACATGCAAAATTCCCTATTTTTCTTCTGTTCGCTTGACAATCCGCGCTGTCATCTCTCCCTCGGAGACCACTTCTTTGCCCACATAAGCGGTCGCATACATTTGTACAATGCCCCTGCGAATGGGAGCCGTCAGCTCGAGTTTCAAAATCAGACTGTCGCCGGGCTTGACCATTTTCTTGAACTTAAACTGATTGACTTTCAAAAAATAAGTGTCCCAATTTCCCTTGTCCGGCATGCCGGCCAAAGCGAGGACTCCGCCGGTCTGTGCCAAAGCCTCGATTTGCAACACGCCGGGGAAAACGGGATTGCCCGGAAAATGCCCCTGAAAAAAGGCTTCATTCATGGTAACGTTTTTCACCCCCACAACGTGGTGGTCGGACATCTCTATAATCTTGTCCACCAACAACATGGGGTAGCGGTGGGGCAAGAGCTCCATGATCTCGCAGGTGTCGTATAAGGGCTTGGCATTGGGATCGTACTTGGGCACGCCCCGCGTGCGGCGCTGGGCCACGTATTTTTCCTTCAGCAATTTGGCAAACTCCACATTGGAAAAATGCCCGGGCTTGGTAGCCACGATCTTGCCTTGAATGGACACACCCACCAAAGCGAGATCTCCCAACACATCCAACAGCTTATGGCGTGCGGGCTCGTTGTCAAACAACAGCTTGGTCGTATTCAGCACTCCGGCCTCATCAACCCTGAGGCCCTGATACTCCACGCCCAGTTTTTCAGCCAGGGCATTCAGCTCTTCCTCACTGACGGGGCGGTCGGCAATGACGACGGCATTGTCCAAATCGCCGCCCTTGATGAGCCCCTGCGAAGCCAGGGTCTCTACCTCGTGCAAAAAGACAAAGGTGCGCGCAGGCGCTATTTCTTTCTCGAAATCCTCCAGCGAGGAGAGCGAGGCAAACTGCTGGCCCAGTACAGGCGAATTAAAGTCCACCAAAGTGGTGATCTCAAATTTGCCGGAAGGCAAAGCCAAAAGCTCCGTTCCCGTAACCTCGTCTTTGTAGGATATGGGCTCCTCAATTTCAAAGACCTCCCGCTCCTTGTCCTGCTCTTCAATGCCGGCCTCGCGGATGGCCTCCACCACGAGGCGGGCGCTGCCGTCCAGAATGGGCGCCTCCGGGCCATCCATGGTGATGAGCACATTATCCAGGTCCATACCACGCAGGGCCGCCAAAACGTGCTCAACGGTATGCACCTGCGCCTCTCCCTGGCGGAGGGTCGTGCCTCTGTTCGTAGAAACCACCTGACTGACATCGGCTTTGATGACCGGCTGGCCCTCGAGGTCTAAGCGCTGAAAGCGAAAGCCATGCATGGGGGGCGCAGGCTTAAGCGTCATGCGCACAGGGCGGCCCGTGTGCAAGCCCACGCCTTCGAGTGCAATTTCTTTTTGTATGGTTTTTTGTTTCATCGAATGAATTGTGCTGTTATCGGAAGATGTTTTCACTGCCTTGTTTTCCATTTTTTCACCAGTTCGGGCAGTTGTTTAAAGACAGCATAAGAACGCAAAAACTGACGATACGGAATAGCCGGTGAGCCATACCAGGCAGAGCCTTCTTCTTTGATGGGGCCGGCCACCCCGCTCTGTGCCTGAATTTTTACCCCATCGGCCACGCGAATGTGCCCCACAAAGCCCACCTGGCCCCCAATTTGCGCATGGCTGCCGATTTGCGTGCTGCCCGCAATGCCCGTTTGGGCAGCGATGACGGTGTGCTTGCCAATCTTCACATTGTGAGCAACCTGAATGAGGTTGTCCAACTTCACGCCTTTTTGGATGAGCGTCGCCCCCATGGTAGCGCGGTCAATCACCGTATTGGCGCCAATTTCCACATCGTCCTCCAGTTCCACATAGCCCAATTGAGGCACCTTGCGATAGCTGCCGTCTTCCTGAGGAGCAAAGCCAAAGCCGTCGCTGCCAATGACGGCATTCGAGTGCAAAATGCAGCGCCGCCCGATGCGGCAATCCCTGTACACCCGCACGCCGGCATGCAGGACGCTGTCTTCGCCCACTGTTGCATTTTCGCCCACATAAACCTGCGCAATCAGGCGGGCGCCCTTTGCGATACGCGCGCCACGCTCCACAACCACAAAAGGGCCGATGTACGCCCCCTCCTCCACCACGGCCCCGGGATGCACCTCCGCGCGTTCCGAAACGCCGCTCATGCCGCGCTTCTGTTCCTCGCCAAAACGCTCTAACAAAAAGGCCAGAGCCGCATACACATCCGGCACCCGAATCAAAGTCGCCTTTACCGGCTTGCGCAATTCAAAATCTTCGGCCACCAACACAGCCGTGGCGGTAGTGGTGTAGAGGTGTTCTTCGTATTTGGGATTCGCCAAAAAAGAAATGCTGCCGGCGCCTCCCTCTTCAATGCGGGAGGGTCTGTCAATCAATGCGTCGGGATTTCCTTCTACGCGGCCATGTAACATTTGGGCCAGTTGGCCAACCGTGATTTGCATAGCCGCAAAGTTAGCAAAGAATTTTTTCTGTGGCTTTCGCCAAATGGAAAAAGGCGCAACTCAGAAGAAGGAGGGATAACCCCAAAGAATTTTTTTCAGCAAATTGTGCTGCATGAGCATCAGGTCCTGCCCGTTCCAGTCCACGTGATAGCGCTCCACTATGGCAGTGGTGCCGTCAGGACGGCGATCCACCTCGGTCTCTATGGGGAAAAGGCGCAAAATGGTCTCCTTCCCACCTTCGTTGTGAATGGTAATCACGGCAAAGGGCAAACTGCTCAGGATGGACTCCTTTCTCTCTTCCTTCAAAGCATTCTCATAAGCCTCGGCCCCTATTTGGCGAAAGCCCTGTAAATAATGCTCCACCACAGAGCGGTTGAGCTGCTTGTCAATGCGGGGTGTGAAATCGTAAAAGGGGCGCACTTCATACTGCCCCTCGCCCTTTCTTTCCAACACAAAAGACTGGTTTTGCTGCTTGGGGTATTCGATGCTCACATAAGTAATCTGCCCGGGCTCCTCCCGAATGACCGTCTTGTCGCGCCAGTCGTCGCCGCGAAGCATGAACAGCCCGACAATGCTCCCTCTGATGGAGGGATTATAAACCACATAGGGATGCTCGGAATTTTCCATGATCGCGTAAGTACCGACGCCATCGGCTGTAGAAGAGCCGAGATAATAGGCTTTGAGCTTGTTGTCGTTGCGGTCGTAGAGCTCCACTTTGATGCCCCTCGTGGCCAGGTCGTTCACCATGGTCGGCACGGCAGCCTTAGCGGGCAAATAGTAAATCTCAAGGCGCTGGATGGTGTGCAAAAGTTCTTTCATCACGTGGGGGTTGGCGGGGTATTTCCCCTGGTAAATCCAGCCCTTACCGGAGCGCTCAAGCGTGGTGGTATTCCCTCTGCGGTCGGCAATAAAAATCTTGTGTACCTTGCCAATGTCGGGCATGGCAAAAGCCCTTTCCCAGCTGTCGGAGCTTTTTTTCTCTCCGGCTTTCGCCAAATACCAGGCCGTGGCAGAGCCGAGTATCAAAAAGAGCGCCAGCAATATGATGTTTTGCTTCTTCATGTTTTTGCTTTTTGGTGGATGGATGCTCTCCGTTTGCAAAAGTATCAAATCTCGAGGGTAAGACACTTAATATCCTGGATTTCCACTATTCAATGGTTCATTCTCCATTCTTTCTTTTTACTACGGAGTTCACGGGGTTCACGGAGAAGTACACGGAGAGGTCATTCTCAATTATCAATTTTCCATTCTCCATTCTAAAAGGCCGGCTCGGGGATCCTCCTTGCGTCGGCTCCCCGATCCTTTCGTTAGGTCATTTCTCATTCTCCATTTTCCATTATCCATTCCAAAAGGCCGGCTCGGGGATCTTACTTCGGTAGCCCAAATCAAAAATCGTTAATCGACATTCCTTGTTCGATATTCAAAAAAAAGCCTCTCCGGCCGGCTCCCCGATCCTTTAGTTAGTTCATTTTCAATTTTCAATTTTCAATTCTCCATTTTCAACTATCTTGCATACTTTCTCTTCCTCAAATAGTGGTACCCCATTCCAAAGAGCAGCAGGAAGAGCAGGGGCAGCAGGATGTTGAGCATCTGCCAATAGGTTTTTTCTTTGCGGGCGCGCACCTGGTCGAGCAGGCGCAACTTGATTTCTTTGCCGCGGGCCTGCATGACGCCGGCCTCGTCCATGAGGTACTCTATGCCGTTGAGCAGGAAGTCTTTGTTGGCGTACATATTGCGCTCGTAGCGGTTGTAGCCCAGCGGCATGGTGGTGCGGTTTTCCCTGTCCACAATGAAATTGTTGGCCACATCGCCATCGGCCACTACCAGCATGCGGTTGGGGACACTCTCTTTTTTAAAAGTCATGCCCAGTTCTTTGAGGCCTTCTTCCATGCTTTTGCTCAGCCTGTTTTCGTACAGAGAGGGGAAAGTGCCCTCCAGCAGGACGGCGAGGGGCAGATGGGATTCCTTGAAGTTCTCGGGCCTGGGCTCGTGGTGCAGCGATTTGAAAGTAACGTAAGCCGGAGAAAACTGCTCGCGGCTGTACTTAGAACTCGACAGCAAAATGGTTTTCTTCACCGGCGTCTTGGTGCGGATGGTGTCTAAGCGATTGGCGAAAAAGAAATTCACCCCGTCCACGCCTTTGACGATGGGATGGTCTATATCCGGCACGGAAACCGGATGGTAAACCCACTTAAAGAGCTCGATTTGCGGCTTGCCATTTTGCGAACCTATCACCTGGGGGATTTTTGAACAACGCAAATCCTGCACCAGAGAGGGCTGTATGCGAGCGCCGTATTTAAAGAGCAGGTCGTCGAGCTTGAGGTCCAACTCCGGCGGCACAAAGCCCTCTCTGCCTGCCAGGCTGTCGAGGTTAATGGCCAGTTTATCGAGGAGGAACATCACTTTGCCTCCGTTCATCACGTACTGGTCGAGCTTAAATTTGTCTTTTTCGGAAAAGGGTTGTGTGGGCTTGGCAATGATGAGCAGCGAAATTTCGGAGGGGATGGCATAGGTGCTGTCCATGGTAAAGCGCCCCACATCGTAGTAAGTGCGCAGAGAGGCGCGCAGGTCTTTGGTTTGCAGGTCGTCCAGTTCGCCGTGGCCGGCAGTAAAGGCCACTATGGCGCGGGTCGGGCGCCTGAGCTTCATGATGGCATTGGCAAACTTGTACTCCAGCAGGCTGATGGAGTTGTTGAGCACCAGGTCCTGGTCGCGCCCCCGCTGCTCTTCGAGCAGGCTGACCGGAATGGAGCGCCCTTTGTAGTAAAAGATGGCGTAGGGGTAAATGCGTTTTTGCGTCCCACCTTCGACTGTGCGCAGCCGAAAAGTTACGGGCAATATGCCTGCTTCTTCCAATTGCTTGTGGCGGGCGTTGATTTCCTCCACGCTTTTGTCCGGATCTGAAGGGTCTTCAAATTCGTATTCGATATAGCCCGACCAGGAGCGGAAGTCGTCCAACATCTCGCGGGTGGCTTTTTGCAGACGCTTAAAGCCTGCGGGAAATTCACCTTCCAACAATACGCGCACATAAACCACATCATCTAAGTCTTTCAGCAGTTCGCGGGTAGAGGAAGTGATGGTAAATCGCTTGTCTTCTGTGAGATCCCACTTAAAGAAAAAGGCATTCCCCAGGATGTTGAGGAAGACCAGGATGAGCGCCAACATCCCCGTGCTAAACCAGGCTTGTGCTTTTTTACTTTTCCACATAAGTCGTCATAGGAGGATTACCACTTTCTGCGCTCCAACGACAGCCGCGTCAGAGCGAGGAAGAAAATGATGACCGAAAAATAATACAGCAAATCGCGGCTGTCCACCACGCCTTTGCTAATGGAGGCATAGTGGAAATCTATGCCGAGCATCTGCACCAGATCGTCGCCCTTGCCGACAAAAACGGGGAGTTTGCTGAAGAAGTAAAACCCCCAGTGCATCAAAAAGCTCAAAAATACGGCGAGCAGAAAGGCTATGATCTGATTGTTGGTCAGGCTGGAAGCCAGCAGCCCAATGGAGACAAAGATGGCCGCCAGCAGCAAAAGTCCGATGTAAGAGCCTGCAATGGCGCCCGAGTCGAGGTTGCCTTTGGGGTCGCCCAACTGGTATTCGGTATAGTAGTACAACAGCGTGGGCAGCAGGGCAAAGGCCACCAGGGTC